>CAZCLE010000003.1:0-87811 GCA_964499445.1 uncultured Dehalococcoidales bacterium | reverse complement strand
AATGCCAAAGCCGCCGACCCGGCTGTCAGACATTATCTGCCACCGAGCCTCAGGGGCTTTATGACCACCTATCCCATCGCAGGTATCAACGAAGCCATCCAGGTGCAGCGCCCCGGTAATCACCACCAGGCTAACCAGCAGTAAGGCATTGACCACCATTGACGGTAAAAACAGGGATAGCAGCCAATTCAAACCAGCCAGGATAAGACCAATAATAACCCCGACCACAGGGAAATAACCTACAGCGCGTCCTATCTCCTCCTGGCTAACCTCACGGTGCCAGGGCAAGGGTATAATGGTTAGAAACCTCAGAACAGCTAAGAAACTCAATTGCCTGTCTCTTCCTCCTGAGATACCCCGGCTTCAGCGAAGGTAGCCATCTCCGCCAGAACCCTGGCTGAAGCCTCAGTCAGAAATATTCCCAGGGCAGCACCAGTGCCCTCACCTAAACGCATATCAAAATCCAACAATGGCTTAAGCCCCAGATGCCTAAGTAGCCACTTGTGACCAGTCTCAACCGAAACATGACCGGCGATGAGGAAATCCTTTAATTTTGGTGACAGCGCCGTAGCAATGAGGGCGGCCGCCCCGGAGATAAAGCCATCAATAACTACTGGAATGCGGTGAGCGGCTGCCCCTAACATCACCCCAACCAGCCCCCCAATCTCAAAGCCGCCTACCTTCGCCAGCACATCCAGCGGCTGCCTGGGGTCAGGGTGGTTCACCGCCAGGGCTCTCTCTATCACTTCTATCTTATGTATAAGCTGTTCATCGGTTATACCGGTGCCTCTGCCGGTTACCTCAGACACTGGTTTTCCTATCATAACCGCACAAATCGCACTGCTGGCAGTAGTATTACCTATCCCCATATCACCAGTGCCCACAATGTCCAGACCCTTAGCCACCTCCATCGCCACTATTTCTATCCCCGTCTCTATTGCCTTCACTGCCTGCTCTCGGGTCATAGCCTGACCCTGGGTTATATTCTGAGTGCCCGGGGCAATCTTCCGGGATAAAAGCTGAGGATTAGGTCCCAGTTCAGTAGCCACCCCCATATCAACCACCACAACCCTGGCTCCTACCTGACGGGCAATAACATTTATTCCCGCCCCGCCATTAAGGAAATTGTAAACCATCTGAGCGGTTACCTCCTGGGGCCAGTTACCTACCTTCTCAGCTACTACTCCATGGTCTCCCGCCATAGTAATAATAACCTTGTGCCTGATTTGAGGTATTGACCTCCCCTGAATGCCAGCAAGTTGAACGGACAGTTCCTCCAGCCTACCCAGGCTACCCGGAGGTTTGGTCAATTGGTCCTGCCTGGCTTGAGCTTCAGCCATTGCCCCTTTATCCAGAGGCTTTATCATTTCAATTATTTTGGATAATGATTCTGACATCTCCGCCTCCTGAGCCTATTTAAATATTGGCATCCAGTTCACCATCACGCTTCAATGCCTGGATGGTGGCGATGAGACTCTGGCACTCGGGCATAGTGCGAGGCGCAATACGGACATACTCAGGTAACCCAAAAGAAGCGCAATCGCGCACCATCATTCCATGCCTAAGTAAAGTAGTGCGAAGTTTTTTACCATCGCCTACTCTGACCAAGAAAAAATTCGTCTTTGATGGAATCACCGTGAAACCAACCCGGCAAAACTCATCTACCAGGAACTGCTTTGCCTGTTTAATCTTCTGCTTACACCGCTCAAGATAACTCGGTTCCCTTAGAGCCGCCACGCCCGCCTTCTGAGCCACTACATTAACATTCCACGGTGGACAAACCCGGCGCAGCCTATCAATAATATCCCGATTGGTGACAGCATAACCAAGGCGCAGACCAGCCAGGGCGTAGTCCTTGGTCATAGAACACACAATAATTATGTTGTCCCGGTTAAGCAAATCTACAGACGACCAGCTTTCGTCGGTAAAAGCCACATAAGCCTCGTCCAGAATGAGCAGGCTATCGGCACCAGCATCTAAGACAGCCTCGACCTCCTTGCGGGAGAAGTATTGACCGGTAGGATTATTGGGATTGCAAATAAAAATCCCCTTGGGACAGCGTTGCCGGATAAGGTCAACCGTCTCTTCTATCCTCAGCGTAAAGTCCTCCTCCACCCGCCCCCACTGCTTAAAAACCTCCGCCCCCACGATTCGGCAAGCAACCTCATATTCGCCAAAGGTAGGCTCAAGAATTAACACTGAATCCCCGCGTCTAAAGTAAGCCAAAGCGATGAGACGAATAAGCTCGGTAGCCCCGCTTCCCGCCAGAATGTTATCCGGAGCCACCCCTAACTTTTCCGAGAGGCACTGTCTAAGTTCAATTGTCTCGGAATCAGGATAACGGTCGATGGCAATGCTATTGAAAATCTTCTTTACCCCGGGCGGGGGTGAGAAGGGATTAGAGCAGACGCTAAAGTCGATAACCTCCTCAGGATTAAGACCCAGAGACCTCAACTCAGCCCAATTTGGCCCGCCGTGAGAACAGATTTTTAGACCTTCTATCTCAGGATTAGGTGGTATGGACAAAATAAACTACCCCCACTATGAAACATATTAAAGCCCAGCCCAGCACAGCTATTTGCATTAGCCTTAACGAAGCATCAATGGTATCTGGTATCAGCGGGACACTCACCTTACCTAATTTATAATGCGCCTTCTTTTCCAGTTGCACATTGAGGGCGCCAGCCACTGCCGCCATCGGCCAGCCGGCATTGGGACTCTCAGTTCGGGAATGATTACTAAGTGCCGTCTGCCATGAGCTCCGAGCATCCCTCCGGGACAAAAAAGCGGCTAAAACCAGGAGCAACGCTGATAATCTCGCCGGTATAAAATTAAGCACATCATCCAGCTTGGTGACAAACTTGCCTAAATACTCGTATTTCCCATGATAGCCCATCATAGCATCCAGAGTGTTGACTACGCGATAGGCAATGGCGCCGGGGACACCAAAAAGTAAAAAGAAGAATAGAGGGGCAACCAAGCTGTCGCAGGTACTCTCGGCCACCGACTCCACAGTAGCCGATACCAGCAGCGGCTTGGGTAAATCCTGAGTGTTACGGCTGACTAATGAGCGTAGCTCAAAGCGGGCTTTGTCCAGCTCTTCCTTCAGCAGAAGCCTCTTGATTTCTAATGCCACCCGCCGCAGTTCCTTCAAGGAAAAGGTGAACTTGAGGAACACGGCTCCGACAATCACATACGCCGCATAGCTGATACCCTTTAGATAGAAAAGTATAAAATAGGCAGGAGCTACAAAGAGCCCCATGGTGACCAGGGTTATTCCCAGCCCGTAGAGAAGCTGAGCTATGGGGGAGCGACCAATGCCGCCCTTTTCCAGGAATGAAGCCACCTTTCCCATCCATACGACAGGGTGTATGACACGAGGTGGTTCACCCAAAACTAAATCAATAGCCAGGGCAATGGCCAATATCAGTAAAATATCCGCCGGGGCAGATAGCCCCACCCAGCCTATCACCTAATCCACCTCCACTTTAAAGAGGTTCAATATACCATGGCAGTGGCACGAAGTGCCAATGGCTAACGAATAGGGTGGTGTGAGACCTGCCAGATACTTTAATGCCTTTTCCACCTCTGCCCCCGGTACTCCTCCCGCCCCATCAAATTGACGACTCAAAAAAATCTTATAGCAATCGACTGCTTCAGAAGCTGAGAATTCAAGAAGTTTATACATGGGAGCCGGTTTCTTGCGTTTGGTCACCGGGCATATCCCGGGCTGAACGCAGCCTGCCTGGCATCTCATACCTTCCACCATATAACTCACCTTTAGAACCCCGGACTTCTCATCTGCGCTCAGGACCAATCGGCGAGGTAAACCAGCTAGGACCTCCCCCAGCAAACCGCCACCACTAGCCACTTTAAACCCCTGTGCCGTTAACCAATGCTTGACCAATCTACCCAGTGAATGCCCCGAGGCAGCGGGAGCAATCCATTGCGGGACCTCTTCTTTTAAGATGCTGAACAATATTTCTATGGCATCGCCAACGATGAGCGATACCTGTCCCACTTCTATAATTCCTTGTCCCGTCAATACAACATCGACTATTTCCCTGGCCGCACAATCGGCATTGATATCTATCACCATTGTCCTGGCTTTGCATTCCTTGCCCAGCCTGGCTACTTTGGTCCCGAAACGGCCTCCACCAAGACATACTAAGAAATCCCCTTCCTTGATAACGCTATGTTTCATGATTATTATCCTTTATGATGCATTCCAGCTAGCGCTTAAAACCTCATCTTAAATAATTCAACCAGCAACCTAGAGCCTTTTCTTAACGGCATCAATGGTAGCTCGATTAACGGCTCGAGCCATTAGCTCACCTACCTTAGCATGTCCCCCGACATAAGTGCATTTACTTCCTTTCCCCGATACCACCACAATCTGGTCAGTGCCGGTGCCTGTTGCCTGCCAGTCAGGATTATATGAGCTTCTTATATCCAACTCCTGCAAGGCAATAACTTTTGCTTCCGTTATGGTGATAAATGAAGAGGCTAAGGCAGCCGAATTAAGCGAGGCACTGGTAAGCAAAATTGTGTTTATGGTTCCCACCTTTTCAAATTGTCCATCCCGCTCAATGTCACTTGCCCCGTCTTTCCCTATCCTCATAGCGTTTGTTTTAACCCCAGCGGTAACGAAAGCCAGCACCCAGAGCTCTTCATAGACCTCCTCCACCCAGGCTAGGTCCTCCATATTCACCCCGGTAGATAAAACGGCCACCTTATCCGGGGGTAGGTCAAGTTCAATGAGAATTTCTCTCAGGACTTCTCTGAAGTAGGTCTTCCAGTCACCATATCGGTCGCGCAGTAGCTGCCAAAGAAGCACGGGTATATGACAATTACAAACCACCTTTATCTTTTTGAACCCCTGCCGTCCGCTTAAGGCGCTCCTGGCTTCCGGCAGGTAAAGAACCAGAGCATTAGCCGGTATTCCCCAAACCTGATGAGTAACAATTTCTCCCTTGATTCCGTAGAATTCTCCCAGCACTTGCCTTGTGATACCCTTAGCTGCCTCCATAAATGACCCTTCCTCAGAATTTTCCGCTTAAACAATTCAAGGTGAATGACAGAGCCAAAACTGTATCAATAGCCAGGACAATGGACAACATCAGTAAAATATCCACAACCGTTAGCCTACACCCCCTTCTACCCCGTCTCCGGTCTGGGCAGGTTTGCCGTTGCCTGACCTGAGCAGGACGGTGGGGAGTCCATTTATGGGATGGGTATAGACACAGCCATCAGTCCCATAGACCTCCTTGATGTTCTGAGTAATGATGACCTCCCTCGGTGTCCCTTCAGCATGAATCCGCCCTTTATTTATCAGGACTAACCGATCACAGTATTGCGAGGCAAGGTTTAGGTCGTGCAGGGCAGCCAGAACCGTCAAATTACTCTCCCGGCACAAGCCCTTAATCAGGTCAAGGATTTCAACCTGACGTCCGATATCCAGATTCGCTGTCGGCTCATCTAAAAGAATCGCCTTTGTCTCCTGAGCCAGAGCACGAGCAATTATTATGCACTGCACCTCCCCACCGGAAAGCTCGCCTACCCTCCGCTCGGCGAGAGGTTGGGTCGCTGTCCGTTCCATAGCTTGCCAAGTAATAGCCAGTTCTTCTGGACCTTCATACTGAAAAAGACCGAGGTGGGGATTCCTGCCCATAAGCACTATCTCAAAGGCAGTGAAGGTGCTAGGCAGGAGCGGAACCTGAGGGACTACGCCCAGCAAACGGGCTAAATCCCTCCTTGGTATCCGGGATATGTCTTTCCCATCCAGAAATATCTTCCCTGAGTGGGGAGAGATAACACGACTTAACGCCTTGATAATGGTTGACTTGCCACAGCCGTTGGGACCGATAAGCCCTACCATCTCACCTGGCATCACCTGAAAGGTCATATCATTCAGCACTACCTTACGACCATAGCCAAGACAGACATTCTGCATTTCTATCTTAATCATTTCAAACTAGCCTCAGAAAAGTACCCTCTTTCTACGCCGTAATAAGTAAAGGAAGAAGGGGGCTCCAACGATGGCAGTGATTACCCCTATCGGTATCTCCGTAGGCGCCAGAATGGTGCGCGCTATTACATCAGTCAGAATTAGAAAAATGGCGCCGGAGAGGAGGGACAAAGGCAGCAGGAAACGGTGGTCTGGCCCCCATATCATACGCACGGCATGAGGGATGATGATACCGACAAATCCAATAGTGCCTACGAAAGAAACAGCCGCCGCCGTAATCAGGGTAGCGGCGGCAAGTAGAACGAGCTTGAGCTTTTCCACATTGACTCCCAGCTGCTGAGCCTGCTCCTCATCAAGCTGCATTACATTAAGCGAGCGAGCATAAAGCAAGATGACGACTACCCCCACCACCATATAGGGAAGAACCACCCCCACCTCTGACCACTGGCTCAAGGAAAAACTACCCATTAGCCAAAATATAATTCCGTGCATCTTCTCCCCACTGGAAATAATGAGGTAGGAAACGATTGACGCCAAAAGCGCTCCCAAAGCCACGCCGGCTAGAATAAGGGTGGTTACGGGTAAGGTTTTGCCTACCCGGGCTAAACTATAGACAATAGTGGTGCTAACCAGTGCCCCGATAAAGGCGAGTACGGGAATAATCCCGAAACCCATACCATGCCAGGTGGATGGGAGTAAAAAGCCAACAACGGCTCCCAGCGACGCCCCTTGAGCCACACCGATAAGGTAGGGGTCGGCCAGCGGATTACGGAAGAGCCCCTGGTAAGTAGCCCCGGCCAAGGCTAGAGCACCCCCTACCAGTCCAGCCAGAATAACCCTGGGCAAGCGTACTTCCAGTATTATGGTCTCCACGATACCGGGCCAGGTAGGGGTTGCCTCGACTAAGGGCAACTTAGAAAACAGAACATGACAAATAGTGGAGAACGGAATTTGAACACTGCCGACAGCCGTGGTAAATACCACTATGGCTCCAAATGCGACCAAAAGTCCCAAGATAGCATACATGCGGCCGCGCCAGTGAGGGAAATGGATAGGCACAGGTTGCTCCTTGAAAGATGGTTTAAGCTGATTCAAGGTCATACTCAGAAAATCCTTAACACCTCAATTTTCACGTCTTTGTTCCGTACTTAAGACTTAAGATAGTACCAATTGGCATCAATTTCACTAAATGCCCCCAGTTTCAATAATTTTGAATAAAATAAAAACCCCCTCTGCTCAATCTAGCAAGGGGAGTCATCACCATGCTCTGGTCATTTATCCTACTCCCCTTTCTCCGCGGAAGTTATAGGATACACAGAGGTCCGGCGTTCTGGCTTCTGATAGAGTTCAACTATCAGTCACAGCAAGCGGAGCTGCGTCGGAATTTCACCGACTTGCTTTCCGGTTACGCCTGAATCGTCTCAGGCACCTCTAAGCTTCCTATTAAATTTCCTCTCTAGCATAAAACAATGCCAGAGAAAATGCAAGTCTACTTGTCTTCAATAAACTTTCTGACCCATAACCTAGGTAAACTGGAAATAACCTGTCTTAAGGCTTCCAGCTTATGCCTAATATCTCCAGCTACCGTCTCATCAGTTATAAGCTCCTTAAGCTTGGCTTGGTCAAGGCTAAGCACCTGGTTCCACAGCCCCTCTGGCTCAAGCAACGCCCTGACCTCATCCTGGCTAAAGCCCAACTTCTCCACCAGCTTATAGGTAATGGCATGCTCCCGGCCATAAACCCGATTTAACCCCTCAGCCTGGCAGGAATCAATAATCATTTGCCTTATATCTTCAAGCTGTAATTGGAGCTCTTTTATCTGGCTCTGCAACGCTACATACTGCTCAACCGCCTCATCCACAGCCATTCCCCGCAGAATATCAGTCTCCTTTAGCTCAGGTATAATCTCCTGTCTATAGTACGGGCAGTGCTCGGCAAAGTCACAGGGGCAATACTGGTTCTCAATAGCCGGGAATCTCTGGGCGGCAATATTCTCAGCTACCTCCAATACCAGGTGCCGGGCTTCCTCAAGCTGCACCGTACTCCTGGCATCACAACTACAAGGGGTATTTGACCTGAGGTGATACAGGGTAAGCCTCTCTACCGGAAGCTGCCAGGTCTGCTCAGCCGCCAACTGGTACAGCGTCAACTGAAGATTTGCCTCTAAGTCGTCTCGGGTAAACAGCCCCTGATTCGTCTTATAGTCAACTATGGATAGCCCACCACTATCTAGTTTATCTACCCTATCAATAAGACCTCTCAGCTTTACCCCCTCAATGTCCATATAAAACCTCCGCTCCACAGCCACCGGCACCCTGAAATCGGCATGGTGAATCTCCCAGAACTTAGACAGTATCTCCCGACCATAATCCCTATACTTGGCTTCTTCTTCAGCCGATTCATACCCCTCAGAAAGCCAGCTCTCTTCATAAAACTGTAATAGCTCATCCAGCGATGGTGGTGGAGGCACCCTTACCTTAAAAAAGTACTCAGCGCAAAGGTGCAAAGTGGTGCCAAAGCTAAAATACCACTTATCCTTCGGTTTCAAGCCGTCAATGTATTGAAGTTTGTAGCATAAGGGGCAGGACTGGTATATATTAATCTGAGTATAGCTTAAAGGTTTCATCACTTCTATTTTACAATATTCCAGCCTCAAATTGATATACGGCAACAATCGGTATTCAGGGTGTCAGCAATTACTGCTGAACTTGATATTTCAGGTCAAATCAATTAGCATTGGAGATTACCACCAAAGTAAAAGATGGAAAATATATCACTTTTAGTTGCCTTCGGTGCCGGGTTATTATCCTTCCTATCACCCTGCGTACTACCCCTGGTGCCGGTATACCTTGCCAGCTTATATGGGCCGGAACTATTTGAGCCTAAAGCCAAAAGGTTTCGCATGCCCATATTTCTTCATTCCCTCAGTTTCGTCATCGGCTTTTCCGTAGTTTTCACCCTCCTTGGTGCCGGTGCTGGACTGGTTGGATTTGCCCTCAGCTCCCATTTAGCATTAATTCGTCAGATAGCCGGCAGTCTGCTGATAGTCTTCGGGCTGTTTCTGCTGGTGGCTCTGAAGGTGCCGTGGCTAAACTTTGAAAGGCGTCTAGCCCCATCTCAGGGCGTTACCATCGGTTACCTCCGTTCCTTCCTCACCGGGAGTATCTTTTCCGTGGCTTGGACACCCTGCATTGGTCCCATACTGGGGGGTATCCTATCCCTTGCCCTGGGTTCAGAAACAACCTGGCATGGCGCTTACCTGCTGGCTATCTACTCACTGGGACTGGGACTTCCCTTTCTGGCGGTAGGCGCCGCTTTTGATTCTATGACCCCATTACTAAAGCGTATTCACCGCTACTCCAGCGTAATCTACATCGTCAGCGGGGTGCTGCTCATAGCCGTGGGCATACTTATTCTGACTAACAAGCTGATTTGGCTTCAGACATAATTTAGAGGTAAAATTATCTGGGGTTTGATAATGAATAAAATACTAAAGGTAATACTGCCCATAATACTGACCCTGGGGCTGGTAGTAACCGTCTGCTCTGCCTGCTCTGAGCCATCGGAGGCCCGAGTAGGTCAGCCAGCACCCGACTTCCAGCTTCAAAATCTTGATGGACAATCTATCTCCCTAAACGACCTCAAGGGTAAGCCGGTGTTGCTCAACTTCTGGGCAACCTGGTGCGGACCGTGTGTCTCTGAAATGCCCTATCTGCAGGAAATATATGATGAATGGTCGGGCAAGGGACTTATACTGCTGGCGATTAACAGGGGTGAGAGTTCATCTAAAGTAAGTAATTTCTTGCAGAACTATAACCTTTCCCTACCCGTGCTACTTGATACTGAGGGGATTGTAGCTCAGAGATACAATGTCATTGGCATCCCGACCACCTTCTTCATTGATAAGGATGGCATAATTCAGGAGAAGGTAATTGGTGCCTTTCCCAACAAGGCGGAAATAGAAAAGAGGCTGAGTAAGATTGTTAAATAAGGAGGCCGGATATGGGTGATGTTTTAGATGAAGCCTATGCAGTAGTCCAGTGCAAGGAGTGCCCGTGGTATAAATCCTGTGTAATGCCGATGAAGTTCACTGCTGAGGACATCCGCCGACAGCTAGAGGCATCAGCACCGGGGATGAATATTTCGCAGCCGGCTGACCTCGGTATGCAGAACCTTCTGTCAAGCATGGCAACTGCCGCCCAGAACTCGCTACTGGAAAGCTGCCCTATCTTTATTGAGCGCCTGCGCTCCAACCCCAAACTGGCTCAGCGCTTGAAAGAAATGATGCAAAACTGGGGCAAAGAAGAGGAATCGGGAGGATAACCAACTCCGGGGCTCAGAACTAGCCTAGCCCTTTTTCTCAATAACCAAGAGAAGGTTCTCATCGAACCACCGCACTTGGTTTGGGTCAGAGAATTGCTTCCTAATATTCTGCTGAAACTCATCTAGCGCGGTAACAAGCTCCTCCTCAGAGTAAAACCAAAATGTAGAATAATGGCGGTTCTCAGCCTGTTCTATCAGACGCTCCAGCGAAGTAACCCGCTCATATTTAAATTCCCTCACGGTGCGTAGTTTTAAGGCAGGCACCGCACTCACCGCGTGCTCGAGTTCGTGGCGGTGATAAAGGCGAGTCTCTTTCTGACAGAACTGAGGAAAATACCTGCCCCAGATATTCCGGCTGTTTTGCCCTAGCGTTCTAGTATAAATGAAAAGTAGACTCCCATCCCTAAGAATCCTGGCACTCTCAACCAAAAAATCTCTCAGCTTAAAGTGGTGCACCGCGTTAAACGTCATTATGCAATCAAAAGAGTTATCACCAAAAGGTAAACTTTCAGCATCGGATTTCACGCTGACAAATCTGCTTATGCCATTCGCCTTCAAATAGGTTGCCAGCGTTTCCAGCATATTCTCATTATTATCGATACATCTAAGCCGAACCTTCCCGTCCAAATACCTGGCAAAGAGTAAACTATATCGACCATCTCCACAACCGATATCGGCAACGTCAATACGAGGTAAGTGTGATACCCAATCAAGCTCCTGCGTAATGTAAATAATCGGTTCCGGGTCAGTTGTTCTTAAGTCACGATAGCGCTCTGCCACCTGGGAAAAGTGAAGAGAAATGTTTTTCGATTTTTCCTCTAGCTGAAAGCTAGAATACATATGTCTTCTCCTCTATTTATCAATATTCAATCTGGCAGTATAACCGGAATTGGGTGAAACTAAAAGGGGAGGAATATTAACACACTTTATAATGTAACCGGAACGGACTTAAATCAAAAACTCACGCACTATATTTACTATTTGACTGCCGTCCCCAGTCTCCAGCTATGACCATTATCCCTTACTTTTCGGGCTTTTAGACTAACAAATGACAGCGTCTACAGTCAATCACGAAGATATAGGCTAATAGGTCTTGAGGGATATATAAACCGTTAACCTAATTGAGATAAATCGTATAATCTCCCGTCTCTGGCTTCGCCAAATGGTATATAATCCCAAATTCTCGTGTTTTCGGTCAAAATTCTATGTAATCGGGTTATTAACTTTAAATTGGGGGGGGTATTGACAAAAATGAGCAATGCGGCTATAATGTTAATTGAAAAATATTTTCATTTACCAATCCAGATGAAGCTCATAGAGAAGGAAATAATAGCTAAGCTAAGACAGCGGGGTTATAAGCTCACCCCACAGCGGCGTGCAGTGCTAAATGTAATCGCCACTAGTCATGAGCACCTTACCCCGGCCGCTATATACGAGCGGGGGCAACAAGAACAGCCCGGCATTGGGCTGGTCACCGTCTATCGCACGCTTGAGATACTTGCCGAGCTCGGAGTCATCTGTGAGGTCAACACCGAAGGTAGCTCCCGAAGCTATCTAATCAGGAGAGCCTCAGGACACCATCACCATCTGATTTGCTCTGGCTGTAACACGGTGGTTGACTTTACCGCATGTGACCTCTGGCAACTGGAGCAAAGGTTATCCAGGAAGACCGGTTTTAAAATCGAGGGCCATCTTCTTGAGTTCATAGGCTACTGCCAGAAGTGCCAGAAGGTAGCCTCAGCCTGAGTTATTTAAGACACTGCTGAAGCCGGGTTTATTTTTAAGTATGTTACTGAAAATGACTTTCGATTAGGTGACTGAAACAATGTTCAGGCGAATAGCCATTGAACTCGGGGGACACACCCCCTTCACCGGTGCCGGAGCTGTTACCGGGATTATTATCATGGTCATAATAGTCTTGGCCAATGTCCCCGCCTCAATTTCCCAAACTGCTTTTTATACCTTACACCCAATCCACATAATTTTGAGCGCTATGGTGACTACAGCTATGTATAAAAAGTATAGTAGAGGTAAAATCTGGCTACTGATTTTAATTGGCTACACCGGGTCAATCGGCATAGCTACGTTAAGCGATGCCGTGATTCCTTATATTGGAGGAGCCTTACTTAACATCGAAATGGAATTTCACGTCCCCTTTATCGAGACTGAAAAAATGCCGGTGATTGGAATTGCAAAATGGCAGCTTATAAATTCTGCAGCATTCGCTGGTATTGCCCTTGGTCATTGGAAACAGGTAACCAAATTCCCCCATTATGGGCATGTCCTGCTAAGCACCTGGGCATCACTATTCTATTTCACCGCCTTCGGGACAGCCTACTGGATTCCTCTGCTCGGTTTTATCTTCTTGTTCTTATTCCTTGCCGTTTGGATTCCCTGTTGTTTAAGCGATATCGTGTTTCCTCTACTATTCGTAAGGAAGGGTGAATCATTGCCTCTACCCAAGCCCCCACCCCATACCACGCATCACAGCATTAGATGAAAAGATGGCAAAGCTCCGTGCCTTTACCCTACAATTATTCCAATCCCGCTTCCCGTAGGGCGGAAACTAGCGATTCCTTACTGGGGCAAACTCCCATTATCCTAACCATCTCCCCAACAACTACCGCCGGGGCTGCGGTCAGATTGTACTTCTCAAATAACTCATTACGCCCTTTATAAGTGATTACCTCTACCTTGTCGCCGAATTCCTCTTCGATTTCTTTGAGCAATTTGGAGAGGCTGACACCGCCGGAGCAAGTAGGTATGGACAAAAACGCTTCTATCTTTACTTTGTTCATAGTCCGCCCTCCCTCAATGCGTTGGCTAAAGTGGTTCGACTGGGACATATCCCTTCAATTCTTATCTTCTCGTTAATAACAACCGCCGGAACACAACCAAGCTTATATTCCTCAAATTTGGCTGTTGCTTCCTCTCCAATGAGCTTGACTACTTCCAGCTTACCCTTATATTTCCTGGCGAACTCATCAGCAAGGGCTAGAATGGCAACGCACCCCGGGCAGGGTGGGTCTCCGCTGAACACCTCCACTTTTACCGTCATGATTGTCCCTCCATTTCTTTTTTAATCGCTTTTTCTAACTCGCCTTCGGACATGACTTCCCCGGCAGCTACAACCCTGTCATTTATCACCACTGTAGGAATAAATATTATGCCGTATTTGCTTCCCTCCTCAGATAGAGCGTCAAATTTAGCCACTTCCACTTTGCCGGGATATTTTTCAGCCACTTTAATGGCTCGCTTCTCTACCTCTTTACATTTGGCGCAGGGCGGGGTGGAGCCAAAGACTTTTACCCTTATCATGTTTACCTCCTATTAAAGTATTTTGTTCTATTGGGTTATTAGTCCGAAGATATATCCTGATATAGTAGCCATGACTACTACCAGTGAAATGTATGTCAATGTCTTTTTAGTCCCCATAATGCTGCGGATGACCAGCATGTTAGGCAGGGAAAGGGCTGGACCAGCTAGAAGCAAGGCCAGTGCTGGACCCCTACCCATACCCAAATCCACAAATGCCCTGACAATGGGAACCTCAGTGAGAGTAGCAAAGTACATTAACGAACCCAGAAAAGAGGCGATGAAATTTGCCAGAAGGCTATTACCCCCCACATAGGCCGTTACTGCCGACTCAGGAACAACCACCCTGATGATTCCAGCGACAAACACGCCAACCAAGAGCCAAGGAATGATTAGGCGTACGAAGCGCAGTGTCTCTTTCATCCATTGCGCCAATTCACCCCTGGTGAACCAGCGCCACAGGATTACCGCCAGCACCGCCAGCAAGATGCCGGTGACAATCCAGTTACTTGAAGCGGCGAAGACCAGTATACCAACCAGGGTTGCAAAAAATACCGCCTGTTGCCACAGGCTCTTACTTCCTGAATCAGCGAGCACAGCAAAAGCCTGTTTGTTCTTTTGCAATTCTTCCCCACGATAAATAAAAGCCATGATTAAGCCGATACCAGCAGCAAATACAATAGCACCCAAAGCACGTGCCGCTCCAAGGTCATAGCCCAGAAGTCTAGCTGAATACACGACGGCAAGGACATTGATGGCTGGACCGGAGTAGAGAAAGGCAATAGCCGGCCCCAATCCCGCACCCCTCCTATAGATACCGCCAAATAGAGGCAGTACGGTACACGAACAGACAGCCAGAATTGCCCCTGATACCGAGGCGACGCTATAGGACAATAATTTCTTTGCCTGAGGACCAAAGTACTTCAGCACCGCCGCTTGCGAGATGAATACGGCAATAGCCCCGGCTATGAAAAAGGCTGGAATCAGACAGGTAAGTACATGAGCTGACAAGTATTCTAATAGAGCACCAAGCCCACCCTGAAGAAGTTCCACAACAATCGACATATCTGCTATACCCCTCAGTGCGCATTAACGCATATACAATCGGCAAAAAAATAACTTGACTATTTTCTCACCTGTCTTACACAACCTGGCCCCACCCGCTCTGCTTTCTTCAATCGCTCCCTGTCCGCCTCGACTACCCTGTTACCCTCTAGCGCCTTTCTCACCGCGTCAACGAGGTCGGAATAATATTCTTCCATCCCGTCCCTATCAATCGAATACAGCGACCACAGTCCATCCTTGCTTAGCTTGAGGAAACCGGCATCGTAAAGGGCACTCAGGTTGCGAGAGGCTCGAGTCTGGGAGATATTCAATGCCTGCATCACTTCACAGACACAACACTCCCTCTCCAAGAGCAGGTTCAGAATCCTGAGCCTGGTCTCGTCGGATAAGGCTTTAAACGCTTTTGTCAGTTCTCGCATGTGAACCCTTATTGTTTATATGCGCATCTAAGCATAGATTACCACCATCTAAGTTATTTGTCAAGCGCTGCCAGCATTATATATTAGCCAAGACTTATCCTCATACCGGGAGGATGCCCAGAGCTTTCACTTATGACCGAGATAATGGTAAATAATGATGCACAATGGTATCATAAATATGGAAAGTTAGGCACAAAACACCAGCCAATAGTGGAGGTGATAGAAATATATACCCGGTGTCCCGGCCTGGATGACAAAAACCTGCGGGTGGCACTATACAAATGCCCCAACTGTGGTGCTGAGGTTGATATCTTCTCTGACGAAATCAGAGTGAAGTGCCCTAAGTGTGGTGAGAATGTCTACCGGGAGAAAATACCTTCGTGTATCGAGTGGTGTGCTTCTGCCCGCCAATGCTTGGGCGAAGAAAGGTGGAAGCAGTTAAAGAGCAGTGACTAATCACCCCACTTACGCAACCCGGCCAACCTCTTCTTTGCCTCCCGAGCCCGATGCTGTTTTACTGCAACATTGTTAATTGAACAATGAGCCAAGTGCATGCGACTTTGGTCACACTGTAGCCAAAAAGAACAAAGAGGGAATAATGCTGCTTAATCTTGGCAGAACCTAGAGACATTGGTTGCCATTTTGGTATAAAATAAGAGAGATATATTAAGAAAGGAATAATAATGAAGAAGCGAGTATTCTCTGGCATTCAGCCAACAGGCAACATTCATATTGGGAACTACCTGGCGGCAATTAAGTATTGGGTAGCCTCACAGACTGAATTCGACAGCATCTTTTGCATTGTCGACCTACACGCTATCACCCTTCCCCAGGAACCCAATGTTTTAAAGTCAAAGATACGTGAGGTAGCCGGTCTGCTATTTGCTGCCGGCATAGACCCTAAACTATCCAAAGTCTTTATCCAATCCCACGTTGGCGCTCACGCTGAACTGACCTGGATTCTTAACTGTTTTACCCCTATGGGATGGATGCAGAGGATGACTCAGTTTAAACAGAAATTGCAGGAACAGCAGGAGCAGGTTAGCGTCGGCCTTTTCGATTACCCGGCACTTATGGCAGCCGATATTCTGCTCTATGATACCGACCTCGTGCCCGTGGGTGAAGACCAAAAACAACATGTAGAGCTTACCCGGGACGTTGCCCAGCGATTCAACTCAATCTATGGTGAGACTTTCAAGCTACCGGAACCGCTAATCCCCGAGACCGGGTCACGTATCATGGGGCTTGACGACCCCACCAACAAAATGAGCAAGAGTGAAACAACTTCAGGTCATGCCATCAACCTGCTTGATTCACCAGATGATATCCGGGCCAAGATTATGCGAGCCACTACCGACTCCTTACGCGAGGTTCGTTTTGATGAGAACCGCCCCGGAATCTACAACCTGCTGGTCATTTATGAACTCTTTACCGGTCTCAGTAGACCCGATATAGAAGCCCGGTTTGAAGGTAAAGGTTATGCCGATTTCAAGCAAGAACTGGCAGAGGTAATCATTGACAGCCTACGCCCCTTGCAGTCTCGCTATCGAGAATTTACCGCCGACCCAACATACATCGACTCCTTGCTTGCCGAAGGAGCATCCAGAGCCCGACCACTCGCCGAGAAAACTTTGACTATCGTCAAGAAAAAAGTCGGACTCGGGTGAACTTGAATGAAACGGTTTCAACTAATAGAACACACCGCTGATACCGGGCTAGTGGCTCACGGCAGTAGCTTGGCTGAGGCGTTTGCCAATGCGGCTTATGGCCTTTTCTCAATTATTGCCGAACTTAATAAGGTGAGAGGAAGCGAATCACGCCCGGTGGCAGTAAGCGCCGAAGACGTTGAGGGCCTGCTGTTTAATTGGCTTAATCACCTCATTTATATCTTTGAAGTGGAGTATCTTCTATTCAAAAGATTTGACATCACTGAATTTACGGAGCACAATCTTAAGGCTACCTGCTGGGGAGAAACATATAATCCCTCCCGGCACCAGCTGAAGCTAGGGGTGAAGTCAGCTACCTATTATATGCTCAAGGTAGACAGAGAGAGAAACCGGGTTCAGGTTATCTTTGATGTCTAGGAGGTGAGGAATATGAGTCCGTGGACAGGGCCGTTGGAAAAAGTAGACGATTACCGGTGGCGAATACCAAAAAGCTATAAGCCCGGGATGCGAGTTGACGGGTTAGTGTTTGCCAATCAGGAAATGCTCAATGACATACTAAAGGAGCAGTCACTAGAGCAGGTGGCTAATGTTGCCTTCCTGCCTGGGATTGTAGGCTATTCTCTGGCTATGCCCGACATTCACTGGGGCTATGGTTTCCCCATCGGAGGCGTAGCAGCGATGAGAATGAGCGATGGAGTAATATCACCGGGAGGCGTCGGCTTTGACATTAACTGTGGCGTCCGGGTGCTGCGGACAAATTTGCTGGAGGCTGAGGTTCGCCCCAAGATAAGGGAGCTTACCGACGCTCTGTATAGAAACGTTCCTTCGGGGCTTGGCTCAAAGGGCAAGATTAGGCTGCGTCACGGGGAAATCGACGAGGTATTGGTCAAAGGCTCGCGCTGGGCAATAGAGAAAGGATACGGCCGACCCGATGACCTGGAGACTACCGAAGAAGGCGGCGAGATGGCCGGGGCTGACCCTGCCTGTGTCAGTAGTAAAGCCAAAGAGCGCGGTATACCTCAGCTAGGTACATTAGGCTCAGGGAATCACTTTCTCGAGGTAGCCGTGGTTGACCAAATACAGGAGAAGGCTATCGCCAAGGATATGGGTATCGACCAGATAGGACAGGTTGTGCTACTTGTCCATACCGGCTCCCGAGGGTTGGGTCATCAGACTGCCGGTGACTACATAGAGCAGATGGTTACCGCCATGAAGAAGTATAAAATTGAATTACCTGACCGCCAACTAGCCTGCGCACCCCTTGATTCTCGGGAGGGGCAGGACTACCTGACAGCAATGAGATGTGCCGCCAACTACGCCTGGACCAACCGCCAGTGCATCGCCCACTGGGTAAGAGAGTCCTTCAGCGAGGTGATGGGGATGAGCCAAGAAGAGGCTGGGCTGGAGCTTATCTATGATGTTACCCACAATATTGCCAAGATAGAAGAGCACGAAGTGGACGGTAAGAAGGAGATGCTTTGTGTTCATCGTAAAGGGGCAACCCGGGCTTTCCCTGCCGGCCATCCCGATATCCCCCGCAAATACGCTCGCATTGGCCAGCCGGTATTCATCCCCGGGGACATGGGGCGATTCTCCTATATACTGGTGGGGACAGAGCAGGCAATGAAAGAGAGCTTCGGTTCCACCTGTCACGGCGCCGGTAGAGTCAAGAGCCGCGCTGCCGCCAAGCGTGAGCTTAGGGGTGACGAGGTACGCAGGGACCTTGAATCTCGAGGCATAACCATCAGGGCCGGCAGCCTAAAAGGCCTGGCTGAGGAAGCCTCCCAGGCTTATAAGGATGTAAGCACTGTGGTCAATGTGGCGCATAATGTGGGCATCTCCCGAATCGTCGCCCGGAGTAGACCCATAGGGGTGATAAAAGGCTAGGACGAGCTCAAAAGAGAATCAAGAAGAAGGCGTGGTTTTACCACAAACCCAGAGCCATCCCTCTGACACCTACTACCCCCTTTCAAGTAAAACACAGGTAGATGGCTCCTAGCGCTAATTGTTGACACTAACCCACGCATGGTTCATAATTCCAGCTAATACCGGTTAGAGGCAGCCTAAACCTATACACGGAAGATAACCAGGAGACATGGTGAACTCTAGAAGTAAAGTGTTACCCTTCATCAGAGACAATCTAGATAGCGTTCTAGCTTTAATCGGCGCTATTTTCTCCCTCGTTTTAATCGCCTATCTCCAAATACATATAGGAAGCCCTACCTACACCATCACTGCTATCCTCGCCTTTGTCGCTTGTGCTACTTACTTGGTCTTGAAACAGCGCCGGAGGTTATCAGATATTCCTTCCATCCTAAATTTTGAAGCTACGCCATCTATCCTATTGCTCTTAGACATCGTATTCTTTGCCCTTTTTACCTATAGCTTGTGGTCTTTTACTTTCAGACCTGAGCCGTACGTAAGACCCCTGGAATACTTCATCTTAATAGCCGCTATGAGTGCCATTTTGGCAGCTAAGATATTGTTTCTACCGTCTAAAAACTCACGGACACCGTTTACTTTGTTGCAAATAATCCTTATTGCCTTAAGCTTGCAATGGTCAGTCCTTCTTCTCTTCCCCGACATAGTCGGAATGGACACCTGGATACATCGGCTAACTACAGTGGGGTGGATAAATGCAGGACACATTGAAGGCGGTGTTTACCAGCAGTTACCGATTATGCACCTTACCATCGGGGCAACCTCACTAATAACCGGACTGAGTTACAAGTTAGCTGCCATGTTTTCTATTTCTTTGTTGCAGACGGTCTGTAACGCACTTTTTATCTTCCTCATCGGCAGGCTCCTGTTTAATGCCAAGATTGGTATGCTAGCTGCCTTATTGATGGGAGTAGCCAACTGGTATATTTTCTTCGGCTATTGGACTATCCCCAATGCGCTAGGGGCTACTTTGGTAGTCATCATCATCTATCTGGTCCTCAAGCTCCACAAAGACCGGGCAACCGTGGTCATCCCCTTTTGCGGGCTGCTCATGGTGGCTCTGCTCCTGACTCATGCCATAGCTACGCTCTGGCTGGCTATATTGCTTTTTGCTTTCTGGCTAAGCTTCGTATTTTACAATAAGTTCTTTAAACAGAGATTGGCTACTCTTCCCCTTTTAGCTGTAGCTCTCCTTTTTATTGTTGCTATGCTCGGCTGGTGGACTTTTGGTACCGGACATATGCAGGGTTTAGCCAGGTTTGTAGAGCGTGGTTTTGAGCCCAGCGCAGGGCTTACCTATGCCCCGGGCTCGGCACCATCAGGAATTACACCACCAGAGCCTACGCCTCCAGAGCCTACACCACCAGAGACTGCGCCGCCGGAGCCTGCGCCTCCAGAGCCTGCACCGCCGGAGACTGCACCACCAGAGACTGCACCTCCAGAGACTGCGCCTCCAGAGACTGCGCCTCCAGAGACGGCACCGCCAGCAACTGAGACGCTTTCCAGCGCCCCATTTGAATTCTTATTTAATAGTTTGGGTATGCTTCTATTTTTCGCCGTGTCTTTTATCGGTGTCTTTTATATGCTCTCCAGGAGATTTGGTAATCATTATACTTTTTTTATAGCCGTAGCTGGGATATTGATTTTGGGCATCGGCTACTTTCCCATGCTAATCGGGCGTTCCGTTATTGAACACAGGTGGTGGTATATGGCAGAGATTTTATTATCTATCCCACTGGCGGTAACTTTTTCTCTCTTACTTGGGCTGTTTAACAAGAGATATTTAACGGCTAGCTTGGTGATAGTTTTAGTTTTCGTCCTGACCTTCCTGTCTATTATAGGTTTTCCCTCTAACCAGACCAATCGGACTTTTTCTAAGAATCAGATTGTTCGTTTTGCCCTTACCACTTCTGAATCGCAGGCGGTGCAGACTGTCTCGGCTAATTATGAGGGGACTATAGGCGTCGACGGCTTTTACACCAGGATCCAGCTCACGCCGGAGTTGTCTATTGAGTTGAAAAATAAGCTGGAATGGATACAATCCTGTCTGCTAAACAGGGATTTCGGTCAGTGTTCCTCCCGCATGCTTCTCATCAGGGATGAAATTGTGAACCATCCCTTTGGAACCGGCTCAGGGAGTTACTACAAGCTGAATTATGACCCTCGGCAAGAGCTTACCGAGCAAGGATTTCATAAAGTCTATGATTGTGGCTCAGTCAGTGGCTTTATCAAATAGCTGGTGGGAAGGTAGATATGTGTGGCATTGTTGGCTTTAACTGGCAGGATGAGAAATTGCTTAGCAAAATGATGGCTGCGGTTAAACATAGGGGTCCTGATGAATCGGGCTGTTATTTAGACGAGCATGTATCATTAGGTCATCAAAGGCTGAAGGTAATTGACCTGCTTACCGGGAAACAGCCTATCCACAACCAAGACGGTTCCATTCAGATAGTATTTGATGGTGCCATATACAACTACCTGGAATTGAAAGCAAGCCTGATTCAGAGGGGTCATCGCTTCTATACCAATAGTGATACCGAGGTCATCGTACATGCCTACGAAGAATACGATACTGGCTGTGTTGACCACCTCGAGGGTATATTTGCCTTCGCCATCTGGGACCTTAACCAAAAGCGACTCTTCCTAGCCAGGGATAGGTTGGGAATAAAGCCCCTGTATTATTACATCAAAGGTAATAAGTTTGTCTTCGCCTCGGAACTGAAAGCAATCCTGGAATATGAAGGCATTACCAGAAATATAAACTTAACCGCATTAAACGAGTTCTTTACCTATAGGTATGTTCCCAGCCAGAGAACATTGATGGAGAACATTTATAAGCTGCTACCCGGACATATCTTGCTCCTTAAAGATGGGAAAATTCAGACCTCTAAATACTGGGACTTGGTAGAGAATATTACTGATGAACCTGAGGAGTATTATATTGAAAAACTGCGAGAGTTACTTAGAAGCTCAGTGAAACAGCGCTTAATGAGCGATGTCCCCTTGGGCGTCTACCTGAGCGGTGGTCTGGACTCGACCTGCGTCGTAGCTTTAATGAGCGAATTGACCGACCACATAAAGACATTCTCGGTCGGCTTTGGCGCTGAGGGTGAAGATGAACTGGAGTATGCTAGATTTGTGTCCCGATACTTCGGAACTGAACATCATGAATTTAATGTTGGCGAAAAAGACCTGAACCTGCTGCCGGAAATGGTCTGGCACATGGATGAACCGATAGGTGATGCCGCTACCCTGCCCACCTATGTCCTCTCCAGGTTCGCCAAAAAGGAAGTAACCGTAGTCCTGGCGGGAGAGGGTGGCGATGAGCTATTTGCCGGATATGATAATTATAAGATTATGATGGTGGGGCATAATCTTTCCAAGTTACTCCCCGGCTTCCTCAACCATCACCTTTTTCCCTTTATCGGCAACTACTTCCCCGAGAGTAGCAATGTGAGACGTGCCTTAAATCTGCTCGCTGCCAATAGCGAGGCTGAACAGTATTTAAGTGTGATATCCCTGTTTAATGAAGACGAACTAAGGAAACTAGGTAATTTCAAGCCGGACAGCAATCTGAATAATTACTTCCCTGATGACGCTAAGCTATTAAATAAATTGCTTTGCTTCGGCATAAAAACCTGGCTTCCCAACGACTTCTTTATTAAAGCCGATAAGATGACGATGGCGCATGCTGTAGAAGAAAGGGTGCCTATCCTGGACCACAACATCGCCGAGTTTGCCTTTACCATTCCAACACGGCTGAAATTGAAAGGACTGACGGGCAAGTATATCTTCAGGAAAGCAATGGCCGGATTAGTGCCTGACCGGATAATAAACCGAAGAAAACACGGCTTTAATGTGCCCGCCGATTACTGGTTCAGGCACTCGTTAAGGGATACCTTAGACCAATTACTTCACCAGTCAAAACATGATTACTATAACCAGGAGTATATTTCAAATCTACTAACCAGGTTCCAGAAGTCCAGAGGTAGTTACAATATGAATTTCCTCAATGCTCAAAAGCTATGGAGTATTCTTATATTCGAAATCTGGCACCGCCTATTTATTGAAAATCAAAAAGCGAGTGGTATAATGGGGCAGGAATTTAGATGAAGCTATTAGTTTGTACCCAGGAATATCCCCCTCGGTATTCATCAGGTATTGGCAACGTTGTCTATAATGTCGTCACTCGACTCCAGGCAATGGGGGTTGACTGCACCATCTGCTCGCCAACCGGCCCCGATATAACGCTGGGCAATACTTGGATGATTCAGAAGTTTGGCATACTGGGTTTACTCTACTATTGGTATCAGGTCGTCAGGTATTTTAAACAAAGGGCTGAGGATTATGACATGGTCTGGCTTAATAACCCCTTCTTTATCAGAAGTAGCCCCTTCAAGAAAAGCCTGATTACCATACATGGCACTTACTACGGGATGAGTGTTCGCCGGATATACTCGTGGTACTATCATCTTCTCTACAAAATCTCATCCCAGTTTGAGCAAAACAGCTGGCACAAGCTCAGTCCTGGCAATGTTAAATTTACCGCCGTCAGTAATCAGGCAGCCACTGAGTTGGAAGCGAGGGGCATAGACCGCGAAAAAATAACCTACATACCCAATGGAGTAAATGTTGAGAGATTTAAACCGGCTGATGATAAGAAAAGGCTGCGGGGGAAATTCAACCTTTCTGAGAATGACATTATAGTCTTAAGTCTGGGCAGATTGACCGAGCAGAAAGAGCCGTATAGATTGATTCGGGTATTTTCACTGGTTGAGAAGGAGATTAAAGATATAACCGTGGTTATTGCTGGAGTGGGGGAACTCTTATCAGGGGCACAAAAACTTGCTCAGCAACAGGGATTAAACAACGTCAGATTCCTGGGCTATGTGGACCATGAACAGGATGCCCCTGACCTCTATGCCGGTTCCGATTATTTTGCAGTATCATCAAAGTATGAAGGGGGAGAGCCGATATTAACCCTGGCTGAGGCAATGGCATCTGGCTTACCTAGCATCGCGTCAGATATCCCGCATTTTAAAATCATTGAGGAGGCCAACTGTGGCATTATCGTTGATTATAAAGACGAAAAGAAGGCAGCCAGGAAGATAATTGACTACTTAACAGGAGATAACTCAAACCACTCCCAAAACGCCCGACAATACGCCATAGATAACGTTAGCTGGGAGACACTAACCGGGAGATATTTGGAGGAGTTTAAAGAGCTAGCATAGGACTGTTTGGACTTTGTGAGACTTTAAGAGGTACGGCATAATGGAACTCGCCAATAATTACTTGAAAAAGGGTTATCACCACGTCTTAAGGAATGCGGGTGTAAGAACATATGTTAACTTAAGGAATGTAGGTGTAAGAACATATATTAAACTGGGAGCACAAGAATTCTCTGCCGAGAACGCCCTGGTTATAACAGGAAGTCCAAGATCAGGCACCACCTGGTTAATGGATATCGTCTCTGCTCCTTCGGGATTTACTTCAATTGTTGAGCCATTGCATCTTGCATTTAGAGAAGTGAAGCAATTGGGTTTTACCTGGAGAAATTTTATCCCTCCTGATGAAAAGAGACCGGATGTTAGGGAATACTTTAAAGCAGTCTTTTCTGGGAAAATTGCAAATGGTGTCAATACGAGGGATACACCTTTTCTTAAAATACCAAAAACAAAAATGTGGGTGATAAAATTTGCAAGAGCAAACAGACTTCTACCGTGGCTAGTTGAAAATTTTAACTTTAAATATAAACCTGTGCTTATAATAAGGCATCCTTGTGAGGTTGTATACTCTCAGATGAAACATCCCCAGTTCCCACCAATTGAGCATATACCACACTATGATGTAGAACTGGTCGAAAAACACTTCCCAAAATTCCAAGCCCTACTCAAGAACATACATACTGAAGAAGAAATCAGGGCACTTACCTGGGGCCTCGACAATTTTATTCCCTTTCACTACTGGCAACCTGAGAAGTGGAGCATCTTGTCCTATGAAGAACTCGTTCTTGACAGTTACACAGTTTTGAAAAGACTCTATTCTGAATGGGGCCTGGAACCTCCTTTAGATTCTCTTTTGCAAATAAAGAAAAAGGGTCGTGAGGCAAGAGAGTGGTCTCAATTTGATTCAAAAGGCAAAAAGAAACTTGGCGTATATAAGGAATTCTTCACCAAGGAGCAAATTTGCTCCATACTTGACATTGCCCGGGAAATAGGGTTTGTCGAGTTTTCTGAGAATATTGAACCCGATTATGACAAACTGTGCCAAAAACATTGGTGATTTTTTCATCTCAAAAAATGAGTGGCATTTATAAGCCATAATGGGACAGCCTACAAACGAGGTAATTATGGGAAAGAGTGGACTGAGCCCGGAGCAGAAAGTGGAGCTGGTAACTGCCATAAAAGTTTAAAGCTGATTTACTGTAGCTATTTGGGGGGTGGGGTGAATATACTATTTTATGACCGCTTGAAAATCGGGCGGTTAATTACTGTATCAACTCATAAATATGAGCTTATAAGCAATCTATCCAAGCTGGGCCACAATGTAGCCCTCCTTAACGCAGATTATCCCAAAAAGGCAGAGGAAATCGTTTGCAGCAACCCACCCTCAGTAGCCAAGGGCATAAGAGGTAAGCTACTTTCATTAAGAGTAGTCCGGCGCTTTAGGGGTGAAATCGGTATCCTGTGGTCTTTTGGACGTGATGTCTCTCTTTTTCTTTCCGCTTTTGTCCTCATAATAGGCAAGAGGAGAAATTTTGACATTATTTACCGGAGGCACAGTTTATTTAACAGTGACTACCTCTTAGCCAGGTTATTTAGGCTCCCTCTGGTGAAAGAAGTGGACGGAATAGAGAGCGCTAATGCCAGAATCACTGGATTCACCGATAACTTCTCATTGAAGATTATTGACCGGATAGAGAGATTCAATATGCCGAGGGCGGATAAGATTATTGTCGTTACCTCAAAGCTGAAAGAAACTCTTCAAAAAGATTACGGGGTGCCTAGGGATAAAATTGTCGTGATTCCGAATGGGGCAAACACAGAGTTGTTTAAGCCAATGAATACCAAGCAGGCAAGAAAGCAATTAAAACTTACCAAGGCTGGTCATCTGGTAATTTTTGTCGGTGACCTTGTTGCCTGGCACGGCGTTGACCACCTGATAAAAAGCATCCCCTATGTAGTGAAAGAATGTCCATCGACCAGCTTTTTAATTGTTGGCGACGGTATGATGAGGCAAGAGTTAGTTGAACTTGGCCGGCAGGTTGGTGTATCTGATAAGGCAATTTTTACCGGGATGGTTCCTTATCACCAAGTCCCTCTATATATCAATGCTAGCGTTGTCTGTGTAGCTCCGTTTGTAGCCCATCGCGGTGAGAAAGTTGGGCTTTCACCCTTGAAGATACACGAATATATGGCTTGTGAAAAACCAGTGGTAGCAAGCCGGGTAAGCGGTCTGGAGATATTAGAAGACAATAATGCTGGAATCCTAGTGGAGCCGGAATCTCCTCCAGAGCTGGCTCAAGCGATTTTGAGACTCCTTCACAGTAAGGAACTTAGAGAGCAGATGGGTAAGAATGGTCGGAAATATGCGGTTGAGAACCGAAGCTGGGAAAGCGTGGCCGGGAGGGTAGCTGAGGTCTTAGAGGAAACATGTTGAGCTAAGACGACTTGTGGAGAGAGCGCCATGTTGTTTGCTAGCTTATAACTCTTGATGAAGCGTCGTTGAATTTCAGGTTGAGCGATGATAATATGGTAGGTTAGATAAGGAGCAGACTAAGACAAACATGGTTGATTGGGAAGTAACAGCAACTACTATTTACTGTGATGCGGTGGATGACGAAGTAACCCTGATAATCTACAAGGATTTGTCGACAAAGTGTACTGGCTACAGCGAGTATGGTGAACCTGGTAAGGAAATACTTAGTCTACTCAAGAAGAAAAGTAATCAATTAGGACGGCAGCTGGAATGTACCGGTCCAGAATGCCGCCGCCTAATTCAATATAAGGAAAATTTGCTTGCTGAGGAGACCAAGAAGGGACAGTGAGAGCAAAGCCAGAGAATGATTGTGTCCAATCAGGAGAACACAAGTTGCCCGAGGAGAGAAGCGGTTACCAGGTAAAGATACGAATTGAGAATCTTTTCCTCTCTTTTGGCGGTGTCAAGTCGCTTAGCGAAGTTAGCCTTGATATTAGGGAAAACGAGATTCTGGCGATTATAGGGCCAAATGGCGCTGGTAAGACCTGCCTCCTAAACTGTATCAACGGCTTCTATAAGCCGCAAGAGGGTGAGATATATTATGAAGGCAAGAGAATCACCCGAATCCGTCCCGATAAGGCAGCTCAGCTAGGTCTAGCCAGAACATTCCAGAATATTGAGCTATTTACCGGGCTGAGCACTCTGGATAATATTATGGCGGCTAGACACGTCCTTATGAAACAGAACTTCCTGAGTAGTGCGCAGTATTTCGGCTGGGCTCACCGGGAGGAAATTGAACACCGTAAAACGGTGGAGAACATCATCGATTTCCTGGAAATAGAGCCAATTAGAAAGAAGGTGGTCGGTGCCCTCCCCTACGGAATGCGCAAGAGGGTCGAACTGGGTAGAGCTCTGGCTCTGGAACCAAAGGTTCTACTCCTCGATGAACCTATGGCGGGAATGAACTTAGAAGAGAAAGAGGACATTGCCAGGTTCATCATTGATATATTTGAAGGACAGGGAGATACCTATCCCGAAACGCCGGTTCTGAGGGATGGAGTTAGCTGTATCGTCCTCGTTGAGCATGATATGGGAGTAGTCATGGATTTAGCCGACAGGATTGTAGTCCTCGATTTTGGACGGAAAATTGCTGAGGGCACCCCGGATGAAATAAGAACCAACCCGCAGGTTATTTCAGCCTACCTGGGAGAGAAGGAATAGCTGCCGAGGTAACCATCTCACTTCCAGGTTCTTTCATCAACTATTTTTTGATGCTCTTCAGGTATAGTTCCCTTCTCCACAAATTCAATACTATCTATCTTAACCCGGCACAATTCCTGGAATCTTCTATTCAAATCTTCAGCTAATTTTCCTTTGTCTATGGCTTCGTCCTTTAACTCAATCTTGAGGGTCATTTCATCCCGCTGTCCGCTACGCCCAACCACTATCTGGAATCTGGAAACTGGCTCAAAGCTAGTTACTACCTGTTCGGCTTGCTTAGCCACGACAAACATCCCTCTCACCTTGACTGCATCGCTGGTTCTACCCACGATGGCGACCAGCCGGTTAGCTGTCCGGCCACAGGGACAGGGTTCAGTGGTGTATGAGGACATATCACCGGTGCCAAAGCGGATAAGGCCCCAGGCTTCATTGTGAACTGGTGTTACCACTATTTCGCCTATTTCCCCAGGTCCTAGCTGTTTTCCTGTCTCGGGGTCGACTATTTCTACCACATATTCGTCCATAAGGTGGAGTCCCGATTTCTGGCGACACTCATAGGCGATGGCACCACCTGGCTCGGTAACCGCATAAGCTTGTGCGGTAGCAATCTGGTAGTCTTCCTCTAGAGTTTTCCGTAGCGAAGCCGGGAGCATCTCTCCGGTAAACCAAGCACGCTTAAGAGAGAAATTCCGACGAAAATCATGCCCTAATTCCTCCGCCTTTTTAATGAGGGTCATGAGAAAGCTAGGCGTTCCCACGAAACCAGTAACCTTCAAATCATACATAGTTTGAACCTGGATGTCCGTATTGCCCGTGCCGGTGACGACAACGGTAGCCCCACAATCCTTCAGGGCTTCGTGAAACAGGATACCGGCCGGGGACATATGGTAAGTGAACGTGTTAATAACCACGTCTCCCCTGCGAAATCCGGCGGCATAGAATGACTTGGCAAACCATTTAATATTCCCGGTGTGAAGCGGCTCATATATCGGGCCGGGTGAAATAAATACACGGTCAACATCTTCAGGTGGAACGGCGAGGAAGCCTCCATAGGGTGGATTTGCCCGTTGCCAATCTATCAGGTCAGTCTTCCTGATGATGGGTATGCTTTCCAGGTCTCTTATAGTGCGTATCTGGGTGGGCTTGACTTTAGTCTTGTCAAATATTTCCTTAGCAGCAGGAGCATTGCGGTAAGCATGGTCTACAGCCTGAGACAATCTCTGGTTTAGGTATTTTTCTCTTGTCTCAGCAGGCATTACCTCCAATTCATCAAAGAATTCATCCTGTTTATCTTTTACAGCCATCGCTTTCGCCTCTTATAGTGTTTTACTTCTCGGTAGCTCTTCTTGGTCCCCATAGCCGATAGCCCCATGTAAAATTCCTTCACATCCTCGTTATTCTTCAGGAAATCGGCACTACCATCAAGAACAATCCGACCATTTTCCATAACATAGCCGTAGTGAGCAATGCTTAAGGCAATTCTGACATTCTGCTCCACGAGGAGGACTGATGTTTTCTGTTCGGTGTTGAACCGCTGGATAATATTGTATATTTCCTCAACTAACATTGGTGACAGACCCAGTGACGGCTCGTCCAGCATCATGAGCTTAGGGGTAGCCATCATGGCCCGGCCGATGACCAGCATTTGCTGCTCACCTCCAGAGAGGTAGCCAGCGGTATTACGCCGAAGCTCCTTAAGTCGTGGAAAGTATTCGTAAACCATCTCCAGGTCTTGTTTTACGGCACGACGGTCGCTACGGTGGAAAGCCCCAACCAGCAGATTTTCCTCGGTACTGAGGTGCTCAAAGACCCGGCGCCCCTCCAGCGCCTGAATAATGCCCAGCTTGCCTATTTCCTCGGCACTTTTTTTATCTATTCTTTCACCACGCCACTCAATACTACCATCGGTTACTTCTCCCTCCTCCACATGTAGTAGTCCCGATATTGCCTTAAGAGTGGTGCTCTTACCGGCGCCATTAGCCCCGAGAAGGGCAACAATTGAGCCATCTTCTACATTCAGAGAAACGCCATGAAGTACCCGTATAACATTGAGATAGGTAACCTCAATGTTATTCAGTTTAAGCATATCAAACCTTCTAGCAGTAAGAGCCCCTACCTGAGGCAAGGGCTCTTACAAAAATAGTTATCTGCCGAACCAGTCAAAATCTTCGTACTTTATCAGTGGTGCTTCTACCCAGTCGCTCACTGGCGTGATTTCACCGCTTTGTACCTGGAACACCCTGACCGATTTGGAAAGTCGGTTGTCACCGGGAGAGTAGGTTACCGGGCCATGCAGTCCACCAGCATCAAAGTTGTTCAGCTTCTTGAAGCCATATTCCTCTACCGCCTGTGGGGTGAGATTATCAACTCCGACATTCTCAATGGCTAGCCGCAGAATCTCAGCCACGATTAATCCCTCTGCCCAACAGGTGATATAGTCCATGTTACCGTAGTCATCAGGATGATATTTCTGGCAGTACTCGGTCATCTTGTCCATAGCCGGCACATTATCACCCCAATTCACCGTTGGAAAGACACCGTATACACCCTCGGTAACATCATCACCAGCCAGCTCAACGAGGGCGCTGGTGAAGCTGGCGTGGCCACAACCAATGGTGATACCGGGATACAGGCCAAGTTCAACTGCATTCTTGACAATGATAGAAGTCGGCTGTGGTGTGCTGGAGATATAAAGGATATCAGGCTCTAATGCCTTAACCCGGGTGAGACTTTCTATTTCAGATATGGTGGTAGGGGTATGCTCCTCAGTAGCCACAATCTCAATACCCAGTTCGTCAGCCAGAGCCTTAGACGCATCCCGGGCACCATAACCGGTGGAGTTATTAAGTAGATGCATCGCCATCTTGGGCTTTCCTGTCCCCTGCCAGATATTCTCTAAATAGTATTCGGCAAAGGCTGCCCAGTCATCACCATAATCGGGCATCTGACCATAGATATGCTGTGGCGGATGAGTGAGTGCCGGAGCGCTAAACACAGCAAAGCCAGGGAACTCGGCGCGGTTGGCAATCTCCATAGACGCCGTCATCATCCCTGATGAGCAGGTGGTAAAGAGCAGGCAATCCTTAGCCATCAGTTCGTTAACTATGGTAGGTGCTTTAGCAGCGTCATATCCATTGTCGCGCCATATCACCTCAATCTGGTGTCCGGCAACGCCACCCATCTCCTCATTGATATACTTAATGCAGTCCAGCTTGCCATCACCCATCGGGCGTCCCTTTTCAGCGGCAGGACCGGTGTAGCAAATACTGAAGCCTACCTTTACCTTACCGCCATCACCAGCACAACCGCCACTCACCAAGGGCACTATGGCTATGATTAAGGCCATACCTACGACCACTGCCATTTTTAACGGCTTTTTTAAATTCATTTTTTATTCCTCCTAATACTTAAGTTTAATCGACAAGGTCTTTAGATAGCCCACATTGTACTCCCCTCCTTAATTAAAAACTAGTATGAGAAAGGCCAGAGCCTATAAGAAGCTTTAAATAACGCCCATCGGTGGGCCAGCCCCCGGGGCTCCAGTATCAGGAACAGAACAATTGCCAGGCCAAATACCATCGGCCCGATGCCGGTGGTAAATCCGGCGGGGAGGGCGAAGGTCTGTTCCATAACGGGTGAAATGAATGTTATCCCCTGTTGCAGCATCCTGATAAAAATGACGCCGAAAATAGGCCCGAGGGTAGTGCCGGCACCTCCGATGATTATCATGCCGATATATAATATTGAGTCCATTAAGGTGAAATGCTCACCACTCATAAAGCCAACCCAGTGGGCGAGTAATGACCCGGCGATTCCAGCCAGAAAACAACCAATAAAGAAGGCGATAAGTTTATACCGAAAGAGATTAATCCCCATAACCTGGGCAGCGAGGTCATTATCCCTGATGGCAACAAAGGCTCTACCCGGCCTGGTTCTGGCCAGATTCTTAGCAAAGAAGATTACCAGTACCGTAATTATCATAATTAGATAGAACTGACTGCCCTGGCTGACGAAGGAGATACCACCGATGGAAGCTGGCGGCACACTTATACCAGTAAAACCCCCGGTTAGGCTAGACCAGTGATTGATAACCCAGAGAATGATAAATTGGGCGGCAATGGTGCTAATCGCCAGGTAGAATCCCTTAACACGAAGGGAGGGGATACCAAAAATCATCCCTACCACCCCGGCGGTAAGCCCAGCCGAGATTAGTCCTATCAGGAAGGGAAGCTCAAATCGGTTAGTTAGCACGGCGGCGGTATATGCGCCTACGGCAATGAAGCCGGCGTGACCAATAGATAACTGTCCGCAGTATCCGGTCAGGATATTTAGCCCGGTTACAGCAATTATAGTAATGCCGATAAGGTTGGCAACACCCAACCAGTAATTCCCCCAGTACAGTGGCGCGGTGAACAGAAAAACCATGAGAGCAGCCAGTAATGCCCACTGGGTTTTAGTCCGAAAGATGGCCATATCCTGGGCATAGGTATAATTGCGGGTACCGCTTGGTAAATCCAACTGACTAAATCCTCTCTATACGCTCTTCTCCGAATAGCCCATAGGGCTTCAGGAACATAACGACTATGATAATAATAAACGGGATAACCTCCCTGACCCCCGGCCAGGTTAACGGGGTTAGATAGCCGCCGCCAAGGTTTTCAGCCAGGCCAATTATGGGACCAGCAATTATGGCACCGAGAAAGGAATTAAGACCGCCGAGTATTACCACCGAGAAAGACTTGAGCCCGGTCTCAACTAAACCAAAGGTAATGCCACCAATGCTAGACATAAGAATGCCACCGACAGCAGCTACAACGCAGGCGAACATCCATGATATTGAAAAGATTTTTGTTACCGGAACGCCACAGGCCTGGACTGCCAGCTGGTCATCAGCAACTGCCCTCATGACAATACCCATCTTGTTGTACTTAAAGTACAGGGATAAAAGACCGAATAGGGCTAGGGATATAGCTGCTCCCCACAGGTATTCCTGGGATACGACCGCTGTACCAATGTGGACGGGCTCTTGAGGGAAAAGCCGAGGTAAAGCCGCCACACTTTTTGGCCAGATGAAGCTCACGGCACCTTGAATAAAAAAGGCCACCCCCAGTGTAACCGTGATTAAAGACAGGATAGGCTGAGCAATGAGTGGGCGCAGGGCAAGCCTCTCAATCATCCAGCCCAGAGCCAGAGCGAAGAGGACAACGAGCGGAAGGCCGAGCCAGATGGGGAGATCCGCCTGAACCAGCATGCCATAGGTGAACCATGAAGAAATCAGTACCAGTTGTCCTAGGGCAAGGTTGGCGACGCCGCTCGATTTCCAGATTAAAACGAAGCCCAGAGCAACGAGGGCATAAACCATGCCCACAGTTATCCCGGTAATCACGAATTGAAGAAGTTCAGCCATTATCTATAATTCCGCCCACTACAGTCCTTACTTTAACACTGGTGGTTACTATACCCTTCCTGCCATCTCTATAGGTTACCGGTGCCTTAACCTTTATCTCTTCCCCACCAGTATGTATGGTGTTGATTAACTCTTGATACCGGTCCTCCATAAATGACCTTCTTAATTTTCTGGTCCGGGTAAGTTCAGCCTCGTCAGGGTCAAACTCTTTGTGTAGCAGGACAAATTTCCTTACCCTGGCTGGCTCAGGTAGGTAGCTGTTTACTCGAATCAAGTCCTTCTGCACTAAATCAGCAACCTCCTTTTTCTGAGACAGGTCAACAAAGGTAGTGTAGGGCAATCGGTTGCGTTCTGCCCATTTGGCTACCATGGCAAAGTCTATGTTTATTATCGCTGAGACAAAGTCTTTATCCTTACCTCCAACGACCATAGCATCCTTTATATACGGGCTGAACCTTAGTCTGCCCTCAACGTACTGAGGGGCATATTTGATACCCGAACTTAGTTCACCCATATGCTCCAATCGGTCCATGAATATCAGGTGTCCGTCCTCATTAATAGTGACCGCATCCCCAGTGTGACACCAGCCATTTATCAGAGTTTCGGCGGTTTTTGAGGGGTCCTTGTAGTATCCGCTAAACATAGAATCACTCCTAACCAGGAGTTCTCCCTTGTCAGTCACCCTCACCTCGGTACCACATGTCGGGCGCCCCACACTTTCAAATTTTATTTCCCCCTTACTGTGGGAGGAAATAAGGCCAGCTTCAGTACTGCCATAGTTCTGTCTAAGCTCAACACCCATGGCATGTATTAACCGGAAGGTATCCAGACTCAATACGGAACTTCCGGTAACGGCAAACTTGACTCTATTCAGTCCTAGCCGGTCCTTGAGAGGTCTGAATAAAACTAAATAGGCAATCCGGTGAAGAACCCGCCAGGATAGACTTGGTTTTTCTCCCCGGAAGTTCATATCAGCAATTTTGTGACCTACCGGCAGGAATAGTTTATAGACGAAGCGTTTTAAGGGATTAGCATCAATCATCTTGACCTGAATTTCACTGACCACGCCTTCCCATTGCCGCGGACCATATATTACCAGGTTGGGACCAGTTTCTCGGGTATCTTCAGTAATGGTCTCCGGCTCCTCAGGAAAATTCAAACTGGCACCGGTCAGTAGATGGGGAATAGTAGCGAAAAAAGTATCTCCTACCCAGGCCGCTGGAAAGTTGGAAATCAAATCATCGTTCTCATCCAATGGAAAACGACTGACGAACTGCCGAGCCGTATTTATCAGGGCTTGATGGGTAAGCTGAGCCCCCTTAGGTAGTCCGGTAGTTCCTGATGTGTAGTAAATAAAGGCAATATCATCCCCCTCGCTCTTCTCTATATTCTGCTCAAACACGCCGGGGTGTGTGTTTTCATATTCTTTGCCCAGCTTTATAACCTCGGTAAAGCTGATAAGGATGGGGTCGTCGTAATTTTTCAGGCCTTTGGGGTCCCAGTAGATGACCTTCTTTAGTAAAGGTAGCTTGTCCTTGATTTCCAGAAACTTGTCCGTCTGCTCCTGGTCATTTACTATAGCAAATTTGACGCCAGAGTGGTCGGCTATGTACTGCACCTCAGAGGGAATAGAGTCAACGAAAATCCCGGTAGCGATGCCTCCGGCCGCCTGCGTGGCGAACTCGCCCCAAAACCATTCCGGTTCATTATCCCCAATGATACAAACCACATCCCTCGGTTCCAGGCCAAGGCTCACCAGACCCAATGACAGGTATTTTACCTTTTCACAGCAGTCCTTCCAGCTATACCTCTCCCAGACGCCGAATTTTTTCATGCACATTGCCGTCTGGCAGCCCCTGTTTTCGGAGTTGCGCACAACAAATTTAGGCAGGGTATCACAGTATTCGATTGGCGCTATATTAACCACTTTCCCACCTGATTGACCCTCAACTATAATTAGAGAACGCTATATCTATATAAAAAATATTACCCCCCGCTTGGGGAGGTAATTTGATTAGATTCCTTTGGTTAAATATATTTATTGAGCTAAATGTGCGTACCAAATCCCCCAAGCGCACCTAAATGCGCTTGGTAAAGACGAATTTAGTTCCCTCCAACTGGTGAATCACAGTTATGGACATCACCACTGAAACTTATCTGCCTCCTAGCTTAATAGTGGCGTAGTTTATCATAATGGAGATTGCCCTGTCAATACCGAGGGACTTCCTCACTACCAGATGCTACTTACCATCTGGAATTGATATATACCAAGAAGGCATGCTCAGCTATTTAGTCACGGGAATAGTCGTGCCGGTGGCTTTAGCGATAAGCTTGTTGTCTTGGTTGGTCACTATTATCTCGGAGACACCAACCCGCTTGCCACTCTTTACTACCCGACACTCCGCGGTAAGTTCGTCATTTACCCCGGCGCCGCTGATGAAGTGGATGTTGAACTGGGAGGCTATACTGGGGTGGGCTAAAGAATTGGAGGCATAGGCAAATGCCTGGTCGGCCATTGCCATAATAATACCGCCGAAGATTAGACCGTTAAAGTTTTGGTATTCGGGTACCAGCTTCATGGCTATCCTGGCATAGCCCGGGGTAAGCTCCAGCAGCCTCATTTTTAGGAAGGAAGCGATTGGCTCCCGCTCCTCTCCATCCTTCAGCCTTGCCACATTATCAGAAGTAGCCTTTGCCTTCTCCGACATCTTATCCATAATTCTCCCTTGCCTGGCGTGCCGGGATAGGCATCAACCGCTCTGACATCAGTATGGTAGGCACCAAAGTCCAGAGCTTCATTCCCGGACAGTAGTTTTATCATTTTCGCCACATTATATCATAACCTACCCTGTCTTAAACACAGAAAGGGCGGGGATAGTCTTATTGCCGTATTGACAAACGGGCAAGGAATGCCATAATAGGGTAAAAGATTCTGAATACTAGGAGGTAGCTATGTCTGTCTATCTTATGCTCACCACTCTCACTGACCAAGGGAGGAACGCTATTCAAGAAGACCCGGAAAGACTCAAGGAAATCAATAAAGAGGTAGAGTATACGGGGGTTAAAATCCTGACTCAATATGCCCTCTTGGGTCAGTACGACTTCGTCAATATACTGGAAGCCCCCAGTAATGAAGTCATGGCTAAACTGGCAATACGATTGAGTGCCAAGGGGACCACTCAAACCTTGACCCTGGCGGCAATTACCCTCGATGACCTCATTAGTACCTTGAAGGAAAAGAAGGAGACCCCCTGGTAGCCCGTTCCGTATTTTAGGCTACGCCGTACTAGTTTGCCGGGGTCACTCAAGGACAGCCAGGCTTGACAGCAAAATGAACTTCAGCCTAGAAGCCACAGACAAAGAAACAACCTGGCTTCGATGGTACATTCACTTAGAAGAAAAAATATCGTGAGCCAAAAGGCCACATTTTTGTGAGGCTGGAAGGTCACAATGGGTAACTGCTTGGCATTACTCCAAGTCAGCGGAGTGTTAAGTGCACAGGTTTCAATTTGGAATCGACTCTAAAGGAAAGTTTTTGGTTGGTAAATCTAAATCCTATCTGGTTCATCCAGAGCACGCCTTAACTCTTTGATAAAATTGCCAACCGATTTGAGGTTATTCTCAGCTTCCATAAGCTGAATTATCCGACTGCCCACAATCACACCGTCGGCTATCCGGGCCACCTGCCTTGCCTGCTCCGGGACGGATATTCCGAAACCAACACAGAGCGGTTGGGTGGCTACTTTCCTCACTCTGGATACAAACGCCTCTAAATCCGCCGGTAGTCTGTCTCTAACCCCGGTAACCCCGGTTACCGAAACCAAGTATATAAACCCCCGAGACCTCTGAGCTACCAGCCTGATGCGCTCTTCAGTACTGGAGGGAGCCAGGAGGTAAATGAGGTCAAGGCCTTGCTTCTGGGTGACGGCTTCCAGTTCCGAGCCCTCCTCTGGAAGTAAGTCCGGGATGATTAAGCCATCAACACCGCACTTAGCGCAGGCTGCGCAGAATTCTTTAAGTCCATAACTAAAGACCGGATTCAAGTAAGTCATAAACACCAGCGGAATATCGACCTCCTGACGCAACTGCTTGGCGACCTCAAGGCAAAGCTGAGGAGTAACCCCATTCTGTAAAGCAGAGAAGCTCGCCTTCTGTATGGTGGCGCCGTCAGCCAAAGGGTCGGAGAAGGGTATCCCCAGCTCCACTATGTCGCACCCACTGCCGGCAAGAAGGGGGACCGCGCTCAAGGTGGCTTCAAGACTGGGATAACCTACCGTAATATAGGCGATAAGAGCCTTGTGCTCCGGCCGGCTAAAAACAGTACCAATGCGACTCAAGACTTCACCCCCAGTGCTTCAGCAACTATGTCTATGTCCTTATCGCCGCGTCCAGAGAGGTTGACCACGATAATCTGCTCCTTATTCAACGAGCTTGCCATCTTGGCGGCGTGGAATATGGCATGAGCCGGTTCCAGTGCCGGAGTAATGCCCTCGGTTTTGCATAGCAATTGAAAGCCCTCAAGCGCTTCCTCATCGCTTACGGCGACATAGGTAACACGACCGATGTCTTTGAGGTAACTGTGTTCGGGGCCTACACCCGGATAGTCAAGTCCAGCAGAGATACTATGGGTCTCACGAATCTGACCGGCATTATCCTGGAGGACATAGGATTTTGCTCCGTGGAGCACCCCTACCCTTCCCGCCACCAGTGAAGCCGCATGCTCCCCGGTCTTAAGCCCCCTCCCCGCTGCCTCTACGCCGACAAGCCTGACATCCCTGTCGGGCAAAAAGGGATAGAAAATGCCAATGGCGTTGCTACCCCCGCCGACACAGGCGATTATATAGTCGGGCAGACGACCCAATTCAGCCATAATCTGCTGCCTCGTTTCCTTGCCGATTACCGTCTGGAAGTCACGCACCATTGAGGGGTAAGGATAGGGACCTACTACTGAACCCAGAAGATAATAGGTATCTGTAACATTGGTTACCCAGTCTCTGATTGCCTCGTTGATAGCGTCCTTTAGCGTCCGGCTGCCGCCAGAGACCGACCTTACTTCGGCGCCCATTAGCTTCATCCGGAAGACATTTAGTGACTGGCGGCGCATATCCTCTTCACCCATGTAGATGATGCACTCCAGCCCCAGCATAGCGCATACGGCGGCAGTAGCCACCCCATGCTGTCCGGCGCCGGTTTCGGCGATGACCCTGCGTTTACCCATTCTCCGGGCAAGAAGTCCCTGTCCCAAGGCATTATTAATCTTATGAGCCCCGGTATGAGCCAGGTCTTCCCTTTTAAGCAAAATCCGGGCACCTCCGCAATGCCGGCTTAGCCTTTCCGCCAGGTAGAGTGGCGTTGGTCTTCCCGAATAGTCGCCAGACAGTGATTCAAACTCAGTCCAGAAGGTGGCGTCAGCCTTCATCTTCTCATAGGCTGCGGTCAATTCCTCCAGGGCTGGCACCAGAGTCTCAGGAACAAACCGCCCTCCATAATTTCCAAAGTATCCTCTATTATCCGGCAGCAATAGCCACCTCCTTCTAGGTCTCTAAAGATTGATTGACCTCCTCGGCATTCCTCACCGACTCGATGAAGTCCCTGATTTTTGAGGCATCCTTTTGGCCATTGACCTCTACACCAGTGGAGACATCAACCCCCCAAGGATTAGCCTCCTTGACCAGTTGCTCAACATTCGCCGGGGTAAGCCCGCCAGCAATAATCACCGGGAACCTGGCTGATACCTCCCCGGCTAGTTGCCAGTCAAATGTTTGCCCCGTGCCACCATAAGCGTCCCTGACCCTGGAGTCAAGAAGGCAGACAAGGTCATGTGGTAAGCGTAACCGGTAGCCCGTCTCTATCTCAGTCAGGATTTGCTCAATTTTCTTATCGGCGGCTATATGGATAACCTTGATTACGGGGCGCTCGATTTCCCGACAGTACTGCCAGCTTTCGTCGCCACTGAGCTGAACCCAGTCCAATTGGCAGTAGTCGGCAATTCGGTTAACTTCCTGAGCCGTCAAATTGACAAAAACGCCAACTACTGCCGGGCGAGGTCTCAAACTATGAACCGCCTCAACTATCGGCAAGGCTTTTTCGGGAGAGACCTGACGCCGGCTGGGGGCAAAGACCAGTCCCAAAAAATCGGCACCAGCTTTACCAGCCACCAGAGCCGGCTCTGTCTCAGTTAGCCCGCAAATCTTTACCTTGGTCAAAGTAGCTCCTTCATCCTGGCGGCGATGTCTGGCGCCGACATTAGCGACTCACCAATGAGAACAGCGTCAACACCCCACCTTTTCAGCTTTTTCATATCGTTACGGTCCTTTATGCCACTTTCGCTGACCACGATTCTATCTGGCGGGATAAGCGCCCGCAGACGCTTGGTAGTGGTAAGGTCAACATTAAAGGTCTTCAGATCCCGATTATTGATGCCGATAATCTTAGCTCCACTCCTCACGGCGATTTCCAGCTCGGCTTCATTATGCACCTCCACCAGACAGTCCATTTCCAATTCATGACTTAGTCCCAGTAGCGCCGCCAGCTTCTCGGGTGTCAACATAGCCACGATGAGCAGCAGGCTATCAGCACCGTAAGCCCGCGATTCATAGGCCTGATAGGGGTCATAAATGAAGTCCTTCCTGAGCAGGGGCAGTCTGTTATTCCCCAGCGCATCTCTGATGTCTTTCAGATGGTTGAGGCTACCCTGGAAGTACATGGTCTCAGTCAGTACCGATATAGTCGAAGCGCCGTTACTGGCGTAGGTCTGGGCTATTTCCACCGGGTTGAAGCTATGACAGATAACACCCCGGGATGGCGACGCTTTCTTAACCTCAGCAATGAGTTGAATACCATCGCCGCGCAGAGCCGAGGCAAAGTCAAGAGGCGGAGGCTGCGCCAACACCACCCTTTTCAGCTCCTCCAGCGGTAAGTCGCGTTTTCTGGTTTCCAGTTCTGGTAGATTATCGGATACTATCTTGTCCAGAATCATTAAATACTCCCTATGTCAAACTTTGACTAAACCCGATTAGCTGTTCTAGCTTCGCCAGGGCCTGACCGCTGTCTATTACTTCCCTGGCTAAGGCTACCCCCTGCTCAAGTGTTTCCACCCTGTCTCCAACCAGAAGCACAGCGGCAGTATTCACCAGTACCACATCACGCTGAGGGCCGGGAGCACCAGCCAGGATGCTACGCAACATGGCAGCATTTTCCTTAACCGTGCCACCCCTCAAGCTGTTCAGACTAGCCCGAGGTAAACCAAAGTCTTCAGGACTGAGGGAATAGCGGTTAATACCATCGTCTTCGAGTTCACACACCCGGGTTTTCCCGGTAATGGTGATTTCATCTAAGCCATCCTCACCGTGGACGAGCAGGGCATGATGACTGCCCAGCCTTTGCAGTACTATCGCCAGCTTCTCCACCAGTAACTCATCGGCTACACCCAGCACTTGAGCCTTGGCGCCAGCTGGACTAATAAGCGGACCGAGGATATTGAACACGGTACGAATGCCAATCTCACGCCGGGGAGCCGCGGCATATTTCATAGCCGGATGGAATGATGGAGCGAACATGAAGCCTATCCCCACTTCCTTAAGGCATCTCTGCACCAGCTCGGCATTAAGGTCAATCCTGACGCCTAAGGCTTCCAAAACATCGGCACTGCCACACTGGCTGCTCATGGCGCGGTTGCCGTGTTTGGCCACCTTGAGCCCGGCTCCGGCAGCGACAAAAGCAGCCGCCGTAGAGATATTAAAGGTACGCAAACCATCACCACCAGTGCCGCAGGTATCTACTACCGGCTCGGCAATGGTCACCGGTATAGACTTAGCCCTCATCGTCTTGGCCAACCCGACGATTTCATCAACCGTTTCCCCCTTGAGCCTGAGTGCGGTAACGAAGGCACCAATCTGAGCCGGGGTAGTCTCACCCCTCATTATCTCCTCCATAACCGAGGCGGCTTCCTCCATAGTCAGTGAACGCCCCGATACTATTAAGGCGATAGCCTCCCTAATCATTGCTCTTTAACTCCACTATATTTTGTTCCCCCTCCCCAATATGAATGTAGTTTTCTTCAATGAAATATTTTTGAAGCTGAAGATACGTGACCCAAGTACGCCCATGAATATCACGATACTCAATAGCAATAGTACCTGGATAATCACGCTTAACAATTTCACCCAATTTTGGCAACCACATCTCTATTTCTTCGACATCTATTCTAAGTGTGCTTATAGTAGTCTGCCATTCTTCTTGCGGTGCCAAGTAGCCTTTAGGCTGAAAAGGGTAAACATTATCAGAGCGCCAAAAAGCTGCTATTATATTTATTGCCGGACCTGTACCTTCATTCCTTATTTTTATCTTAAAGTTACCAGGTAATTCATATTTTTCAGCATTAATTAATTTATCGAAATCACCTTCTAACTTTACTAGGTCTTCTAACCTCATTAGTAAATAAGGCCGTGCTTCACCCAAACGTTGCTCCTTCATCTCCTCAGCCATTTTCCCAGTAGAATAAGCATAGGCTGCCGTAATTGACACTAGCCCACCTAAAAGTATTATTTCCCCCCAACCAGTTGGCTCTATACGACTACCCACAAACGCGACATAGTAAAAAAATAGGAGACCCCAGACAGTTAAAATAATGGTAAGTGGCGTAATGATACGACGACGTTTTTTAAAAGTCTTGATTGCTACAACAATGTAAGACACCAGTACCAGAATGGTGATGACAAAGGCAATCCATACTGAATTTGCTTGAATCCAATCAGCTATTACCATTTCTCCACCTCCGAGCTTTTGCCCCTAGTATAAGACATCTGGAGGAAATTCTTAAGTAATTCCTTCCCCACCTCAGTCATAAACGATTCGGGGTGAAACTGGATGCCCTCTACCGGGTACTGGCGGTGCCGCAGTCCCATAATAGTATCGTCATCTGTCCACGCCGTCACTTCAAGGCAGTCGGGGAGTCTTTCACGCTGCACTACCAGTGAATGGTAGCGAATGGCGGAGAAGGGGTTGGGTAGCCCAGTCAGCACCCCCTGGCGGTTATGGTATATCAACGACGACTTGCCATGCATTATCTTCTCAGCCTGCCCGATTAAGCCGCCATAGCTGTAACCGATACACTGGTGCCCCAGACAGACGCCGAGTATCGGCAACCTGGAACCAAAATATCGGATGACATCATTGGAGATGCCAGCCTGTAGCGGTGTGGACGGGCCGGGGGAAATAACTATCCGTTGAGGCTTCATCTTATCAATTTCCTCAAGGGTGGTCTTATCATTGCGTACCACCACTACTTCCTCACCCAGCTCGCTCAAATACTGAAACAGGTTATAGGTGAAACTGTCGTAATTATCAATCAGTAACAGCATGGCTTCCCCTAGGTATTAAGCCGGCGCTCTCAGCCTGGCTAATAGCTTTAAGCAGCGCCCGGGCTTTATTCATAGTCTCTTTATGCTCACGCTCAGGCACGCTATCGTAAACGATGCCACACCCTGCCTGAGTATAAGCAATGCCATTCTTTACCACCATAGTTCTTATGGCTATGGCCATGTCCATATTGCCCGCGAAAGAGAAGTAGCCGGCAGCCCCGGCGTAGGGCCCCCTTTTCTCTGGCTCAAGCTCAGCGATTATTTCCATCGCCCTGATTTTAGGCGCACCGGATACAGTTCCGGCCGGGAAGCAAGCCCGCAGCGCATCGAAGGCAGTCAGGTCACGCCGCAGCTTACCCTGCACATGAGTCACCAGGTGCATAACATGGGAGTAACGCTCCACATCCATCAGGTCACTAACCTCAACACTGCCTGGCTCGCTAACGCGCCCGATGTCATTGCGCCCCAAGTCCACCAGCATAATATGCTCCGCTCGCTCCTTCTCGTCACTACGGAGTTCCTGCTCCAGCCTGGCATCCTCCGCCGGGCTTTTTCCCCGCGGCCTGGTTCCCGCCAGAGGACGGGTCATTACCATACCATCCTCTACTCTGACCAGAATCTCAGGGGAAGCCCCGATAATATGAAAGTCGGTAAAATCGAGAAAGAACATATAAGGGGAGGGATTGATAGTGCGCAGGGCTCGATAGATTTCGAAAGGAGCGACGTCGGTCGGTTGGGTTAGGCGCTGGGATAGCACCACCTGAATAGCTTCGCCATCGGTAATATACCGCTTTATCTTAAGAACACTGGCTTCGAACTCTTCCTTAGAGAAGTTTGACGAGAGCTTGTAGCTATTCATAGGACGGGTGGATGCCTTCTGGCGCTGGCTCGGCGTGAGCGGTTGGCTTAACCTATCTACCAGGTCATCAATCTTGCCCACCGCTTTTTGATAGGCGGCTGCTATGTCTCCATCGAGATGAACATGGCTCAAGACCTTAATTTTATGCGTGACATGGTCAAAGACAAGCATGGTATCCACCAACATAAATAGCGATTCCGGTAAGCTTAAAGGGTCGGCATCAGGTGATGGTAACTCCTCGAAGCGAGTTACTGTTTCGTAAGACAGGTAGCCCACGGCACCGCCACAGAACCGGGGAAGGTCACTAACCGACACTACCTTATACTTATTCAGTTCCTCGGCAATAAGATGAAGTGGGTCGGTCTTATCCTTTGCCCTGGTGGTCAGTATCCGGTACGGCTCGGTGCCGATGAAGCTGTAACGAGCCAGCTGCTGACCGCCCTCGACGCTTTCCAGAAGAAAAGAATAGCCACCACGGTTAACCTTCAAGAAGGCAGACACCGGCGTCTCCAGGTCAGCGACAATCTCCCGGTAAACCGGTACCAGATTACCATCCCGCTTATGTTTCTTAACTTCCTCTAATGTTGGATAATACATTGGAGCATAACTCCCATCTAACAATTAAAAAAACCTCTCGCCATAGAGGCAAGAGGTCAATCCTTCGCGGTGCCACTCTACTTGATTGCCAGCTAATTTAGGCAACCATCTCTTTCAGGTACGGCTTCACTATTTTGAAGCGATACCCTGGGCTTTAGTAACGGTGCCCTCTCCGTCAAAACCTACTTGGGAAAATCCCTTTCAGTCAGCAACTCCCGAATCCATTCAACCCCTGCGCTAGCGCCGGCTCTCACCTTCCCCGGCTCTCTGAGCCTCGCTGGGGGCTTACTAGTCTCGTTCCCAGCCTTTACTTTTTCTATTTTCAACAATATAAACTAGCGGCTAGTTTTTGTCAAGTGACTAAAAGCGCCGGTTCTGCTCAATTTACCTATTGATATTGACAAAGTCAGCGCTTTCAGGGACGGCTTTTTGTTACCTGAACCTGTTGATTCAAGTTCTTACCGACTACTTATTGGTGCTTGTTATCAAGGTTTCCGCATAGGATTCCTGCCCGGCTACGGCAGCGAATATGCAGTTACCCTCAATCCTGACCAGAACAGGAATTGCTCCTCCACCACTATCCCATAAGCCCTTATATATAGTAAGTTCACCAAGATTTGTTTCAGTAAAATCAGACTCCGACAGGAACTTCTCCACAGCTGGCTCGACTAAGAATCCGGGAAGTCCCGACTTAACTAAAACAAGCAGACCTATGTCAAGGTTGGAGATATCGCCGTCGCTCTCCATCACCGCTGCCGCCTGGGCCAAATCTATCTGGTGCGGTGAATATAGTCCGGCGGCTACCACCTTAAGGTTCGCCAGCTCCAGCATCGTATTAATCGGTCCCAAGTCTTCAAAGTCGGTATCCTTGGTTAGGAAACCTATAAGCTCTTCACTAGGTTTGGCGAGAGCAATGGCAGCAAGCTTGGTTGTATCTTGGCTAGGCAGACTTGCTACAGCTTCGAGGGACTCACTGTCGTCATAGTATTTGAAAACTCGATTTGAGATAGCTGTTGTCAGAGATTCAGCGGCAGTGCCTGAACCATACACAAAAAATATAGTGTTGCCATCGAGCGTCTTCCAGCCTTCTTCCCCCAGGTCTATTTCATCATACAATCTAGAGGCATCACTGGCACTGGTCAGAGTAAGACCTACGCCAAAGGCGAACTTATCCTCTGCGAATACACCCCAGACAGCCAACGATTCAACCCCTACATCATAAGGCGCATCAACCATCTCTGCTGGTATCATAGTCGGGCTATCCTGCTTGGCATAAACATACACATCCAGAGCCATATTGGGTACAAGCGTTGACGAGAGTTCACTGGAAGATGACGGTGCCGGGAGCTGTCCCCCCTCCCCCTGACACCCCACACTGATAATCAAAGTAGCTATAACCAAAACGCAAAGGATGCCGCGTAGTCCTGTTACTAATTTTGTGTTCATTTTGCTCACCAGCCTTGCTTACTTTGTTTTAACATATTCTACCATACTGAATAAGGAACAGCTAAAAATCCGTATATAATGCCCGACAAACCTGAAGCCCTTGACAAAGCCCAGGAAACAGCCAACAATATGGTTGGACATAGTCAATGGGGTGTTTACCATGAAAAGGTTAATGCTAACATCACTGGTGCTATCTATAGCTATAGCTATGGCTTTGGTTACGGCCTGTGCTGTCCCGACAGAGTTGCAGCCGCCGGTGAGACCGGAGTCGGAGTTATGTATTTTAACCGTGGAGATAGAACCGTCTGAGGGGGGACACGTAAGGCACAGCGGTGGTGGGGGTGAGGGTCAATTTCGATTTGAGAGCGGCGAGGTAGTCCAGTTATCCCCTAATCAATGTTGTGTGACTGACTATTAGGCTATTGACATTTTACGAGCATATAGATTACCCTACATAGCAAGAAAGGAGGTGAAGAGATGCAAGCATATTGCGTGAAGTGCCGTGCTAAGAGAGAAATGAAGGATGCTAAAGCTATAACTATGAAGAACGGGAGGCCAGCAACCCAAGGTGTATGCCCCACATGTGGCACTAAGATGTTCAGAATAGGAAAGAGCTAAGGCTGATTCTTAAATTAAACAGGATCGAGAGCTAGTTTCTCGATCCTGTTTTTTTATCCTCAATCACACTAAATAAGCAACTGTTGCCTCGACTGCACATTCTGGACTAATGTGTAATGGGAGGCTCTACCGATTGCTTTTGGGGAGGACATACCCTGCCGCAGTGCAGATACAGGGCAAAAGAATTGGTTAGTTTCATTCTAACTTGACCCAGAGTATTGTTTTATACTATCACCTTTATTCTGCAACTCCAGCAAATTCTTCCGGTTTGAATGTAGTAAGGGGGATCTCCTCCTCTATATCCCTCCCTGGTAGATAATCAAACGCATTCTGAACTGCCTCTCCTGTTTTCAAAGAGACAGCCCACAGTGGGATATCAACCGGGCACACATCGGCACATAAGCCGCATCCTACGCAGGACATGCTTACGTGGAATAACCTTACTAGCTGGTAAAATATCGGGGCAGGAAGAACTCGCACATATCCCATTTTATCTAGTTCTGCTTCATAATAATTTGACTCATGCTCATCGCCCCCAGAGTCGAAGAAGCATACATGGCAGTAGCAAGCAGGGCAGATTTTGCTGCACCCATGACAACCTATGCACTTCTCAAAAACTTTCTGTATATCAAAATCTTCAATTCCGAGTTCATCAAATAGTTTTTTCTTTTGGGCTTCCCTTTTGCTCCGAAGACCTTCAATTACTTCTGACTCAACTTCTCCTTCGGCAAGCTCTCCACCTATACCAGCCGCAAACTGCTCTCCTTTGTCAGTATTCAGATGTATTACACACTGTTTATCCACATCCTTGTTTCCAATCAAAGCGACAGTCATGTCTGCATTGTAAGGCACGAAATGCTTACAGGCGGCACAGGCGGGCCTTATATCAGAGGCAATCTCACCCTTTTTAACTGCATCCCAATATTGGGGGAGCCTCTCTTCAATATTCCCATTGACAGCCATTTCAAGTGGATAGGCTCCACTACAGGTTGAACTTATGAATAAGAGGTTTTCCCAACTTCCCTGGCTTCGCTTTATAAGTTCTATGAGTGCTCTCAATTCGCAAGGTCTTATAACTACGGCGATAGGTTTATCAGCAGGTTCCACTAATGTAAGACGGGAAAGTAACTTAGCTGCGTTTGCCGGCATCAAAGGGAAAAGGGGCAAGATATCTTCGAGCGCATTCGGGTCAGTAATGAGCGAATAAGCTACCCCACCATCCACCTTGCTGAGAGTGAAAACTCCATCTACCCTGCCATTCTCTAAGAGAAACCTGAGAAGTTCTCGCACACATTCCTCTGCGCCTTTATTTACCTTCAGTATTTTAGGCATCTCGCGCCTCCTGTTTGGCGGAGGTCTCTACATAAGACTGCTCCACTTCTTCAAATTCCTTCTCCTCATAAACCCTCAGCGGGCTGGGTTCATCCAGGCTCTTACCAGGAATATAGTCAAATTCCTTCTGATTTTTGTCACCTACCAAGCTGAAGACCTGTGCTACCGGGATTGACATGGGGCAAGCATCTTCACATACTCCGCATGATACGCAGGAGAGGGACATATGCAGCATACGTCCAATATGAAAGAGCAGTGTCTCGGGGGGGAGTCTGAGCCCGCCCGTAATTTCTGCTCTCCTGAGATAGTCTTCACAAGTGAATTTCATATTATCCGAATCGAAGAAACACTGTCGGCAGTAACATATGGGGCATACCCTCATACAATTGTGGCAGTTTATACATTTGCTGAAGATATCAAGTAAATTGTCCAGGCCAGTAGCCCTTGAAGAAAATTCCTCCAGAAACTGCTTGCGCTTCTCTTTTCTCTTCTCGGTCAGGGAATTCACCACGTGTTCCCAGCTTGATATATCCTCTGTGGCTGGAAGACCGAGCTTGTCAAGGATGTCTTCGCCTTTTGGGCTGCGAGGAACGAGGAAAATCCTGCCACTCTCTGTCCCTAGTATTCCGATATGCAAGTCTTCCCCACCAGTTGTAGAGAATTTGTCACATATCTGGCAAACTGGACGCAAGCTCTCGCTAGTCCCTCCCTTGAGGACTTCCGAGAATACATCTTCAGTTTTCTTTGGGTCCTTGACCCAGTCGGCCAGTGGCAGTGCCCCAGGACAATCAAGACTGATAAGAAATATATTCTCTAAGTCTACTTGCCCAAGTTTAGCTAGCTCAATTGTTGCTCTCGCCTCACAGGGTCGTACCAGAGCAGCTATTCTTTTCTTGCCTTTGCCGCGTCCGGTAAGACTGGATAGGGCTTTAGCTCCCTGAACCGGCATAACCGGGCATAGGGGATAGGCATTTTTCAGGAGCGCTTCATCCTGAATTAACAAGTAAGTAAATGAATCACTCCCCGGCACTCTGGCTGGAATGAGGACGGCATCAAAGCAACCTTTGCCCAGAGCCTGTTTCATAAAGTCAAGAATTCCCTCTCGCGTTCCCTCATTAGCCGGGAAAACTGCACCTCTCTGAGTAGAAGCCATATTAACTCCTTGCAGGATTAAGATTCCCTCTTATATCTCCCTTATTTTCTTAGCCGCACGGTCCTCCATCGTCAGCCGGGGCTGTCGGTACCTCTTCACCGGCACCGGTTTCGATAGGACTACCTCAAAAATAGAGCTTTGCTTATCGCAACACCTCTTTAAGCTCTTGATAAATCTGTGGAAAGGTAGAATGCCTCAGCTTGGCTGCACCGGAAGGACAGGCGGCGGCACAGCTTCCACAGCCATGGCACAAGACCTCATTTACCACTGAGATTCTTCTCATCTCATCAAAGGTAATAGCGCCATACGGGCAAACATCAATACAGATTTTACATCCAAGACAGAAGTTTTCAGATATCTCGGAGGTTCTAACTTCCAGTTCTAATTTTCTGCCCGGAACGAGTGCAGACAGTATCTTCCCGGCTGCCGCCTCCGCTTGAACTATCGACTCTGAAATACTTTGGGGTCCTTGAGCGCAGCCAATAACAAATACTCCCTCCACAGCGGATGCCACTGGGCCAAGTAATTGGTGCTCTTCGGCAAGGAATCCCCTTTCGTCTTGAGGGATGTTAAGCATTTCAGCAAATTTCTGGGCATCACTGCTGCTTTCCATCGCCGGGATGAGGATTACCATATCTGCAGCCAAATCACCTTTTGAGCCGGTCTCGGTTTCATATTTGATAGTCGTACCTTTTCCGTTGCCAGTAACCTCAGTTCTTGACGAGCGAACAAACTCTATTTCCATCTTCCTCGTATCTTCATAAAACTTCTGGAAGGATTTCCCTGGAATACACAGGTCAGAGTATAAATGAGACACCTTGACTGCTGGAAGCTGGGACTTCAGCATCCGGTCAAATTTGAGTGAATACAGGCAACATACCTTGGAACAATAGTCCTTTTCTTTCCGTCCCACGCAATGGATAATGGCAACCGACTCAGGAGGTTTACCGTTTTTAAGGAGGATTTTCCCGCCAGTAGGTCCGTCAGGGATATTCATCTCTTCGAATTCTAGACTTGTGTAGATATTGTCTAACTTTCCGTATCCATATTGAGGAAGCCCCTTGGGGTCAAACAGCTCAAATCCGGTAGCCAGTATCACTGCCCCGACATTGAAGTTTAGCTCTTTGTCTTCTACCTTCTTTACTACCTTGACTTCGAAATTTCCAAGGAATCCTAAAATCTGCTCAACCTCACTATCAGTGAGCACCTCGATATTCTCATTTTCCACAAGGCTCTGTAGCTCCTGTGCTATCAGGTCCAAGCCAGATTCCATATTGGTGAACAGCTTGCTAAAGTTTTTTACTTTGCCTCCCAGGGAGGAGGTTTTCTCTACCAGATAGACCTTTCTATCTGGTGCAGCCAGTAACTGGCTGGCTTTAATCCCGGCAATACCACCACCGATTACTAGCACGTCGGGAGAGACCTCTACTTCTTTCTTCTCGAGAGGAGCATGGTAGAGCACCCTACTGATAGCGGCTCTTATTTGTCTTATTGCCTTGTCAGTGGCTTCTTCTCCATCCGGTGTAACCCAGGCACATTGCTCACGTATATTGGCAAGTTGGAAAAGTTGCGGATTGAGACCTGCCTGTCCACATACATTCATGAAGGTGAGTTCGTGCTGCTTTGGTGAACAAGCAGCAACTACCACATGCGTTAAGCCGTGCTCTTCGATGCTTTGCTTTAGGAATTCCTTCCCGCCCTCGGAACATAGAAGTTTGTGTCTCTCAGTAACTTCTACATCCTTCAGGGGAGAAACCGCAGCGATTACTTTGTCAATATCCACCTTCTCGGCTATGTTAGCGCCGCATTCGCATACATATACACCTATCTTCTTTGCCATATGATATCCTCTATCTTGATAATGCGAGTATTCTTCCTGCTGCCGCTTCTGCCTCAGCCACCGTCTCGGCAACATCTTTAGGACCTTGGGCACAGCCGGCAATAAATATGCCTTCTTGCGCTGTAGCTACAGGAGTAAGGTCCGGCGCCTTTTCACTGAAAAATCCATCCTCGCTTTGGGGAATACCCAGAGTCTCTGCCAGTTTTGATGAGTCGGCTCCAGGTTCAAGCGCCGGATTAAGGATAACCATGTCCGCATTTAGGGTATTTTCCTTGCCGTCTTCAGTTTTATACTTGATAGCTAGTTCCTTACCTGACTGTGAAACTTCGGTTACTGTAGCCCGAATGAAATCAACCCCGCTTTCTCTTACCTCTTCGTAGAACTTCTGATAGGCTTTACCCGGAATACAGAGTTCAGAGTAGAATTGAGTTATCTTCACTTCGGGCAACTTGTGCTTAAAGAAGTGCGAAAGCTTGAGGGAGGCCATGCAGCATACTGAGGAGCAATAGCCTTTCTCTTCACGTCCTACGCAGTGAATAATAGCCACCGACTTTGGCGGCTCACCGCTTTTAGTAAGAATCTGCCCCTGAGTGGGTCCATTAGAGGCACATATTCGTTCAACCTCCATGGCAGAGTAGACATTATCTAATTTTTTATATCCATATCGGGTGATTTTACTGGGGTCAAATGATTTAAAACCAGTAGCTACGATGATTGCTCCAACTTTAAGCTCGAGCTCCTCATCCTGCTGGGTATAGTCGATAGCCTCGAATATGCAAGCTTCCTGGCAGGCTTGACATTCCTGCCCTTTGAAGCGCAGACAGTTCTCTGTGTCAATGGCAGGGACATTAGGAAGGGCACCGGCGCAAGGAATATATATTGCCTTTCTCTTTGAGAGTCTTTCTTCAAATTCATTGTCTACCTCTACCGGACAGGGGTCAAAGCAGGCATCGCATCCAATGCAATTCTCTGAGTCAACATAACTAGCCTTTTTTCTTACCTTTACACTAAAATCTCCAACAGACCCCTGTACAGCTTCAACTTCGCTAAGTGTCAGAAGCTCAATGTTTTCATTGGCTAATAGCTCCTGTTGCTTTGGGGCTATCATACAGGTGGCACAATCCATGTTGGGGAATACCTCTTCAAACTTTATTACATTACCACCGGTATACGAAGTCTTTTCAACGAGGTACACCTTTCTCCCCGAGTTGGCTAACAGCAGGCTTGCCTCAATACCGGCAATACCAGCCCCGATAACCAGCACCGGGGTGTTTTGTCCTTTGTCGTTCATCTCACCTCCACCATTCATAGCGCACTCTTTTTCTTCATGGGGTTGGGGCCCATTTCCTTAATCTGCTCGGCAAATTCGTTAGTTACCTCACCGAACCTTTGTCCCTCCGATGCCGATACCCAGGCAAGCATGAGCCTGTCCGAATCCAGCCCCAAGGTCTCAAGTGTCTTCTTCAAAAGGGCAAATCTTCGGCGGGCATAGTAATTCCCTTCTCTATAGTGGCAATCACCTGGGTGACATCCGGCAATAAGCACACCGTCTGCTCCATGCAGAAGCGCAGTGGCAACAAGAACTGGGTCCACTCTACCTGAACACATCACCCTGATAACTGAGAGGGATGATGGAATTTCTAACTTTGCTGCCCCGGCAAGGTCAGCACCAGCATATGAACACCAATTACAAAGGAACCCAACTATCTTGGGGGTGAATCCTTCCTCCATAAATACCTCCAGGTTAGAACTGGATTTGTGCCTTGTGCTTTCCCCCGCCTTCATCCACACAGAAAAGTAGCGTCTTACCCGACTTAGAACACCATACCTGTACATCTTTAGGGAAAGACTCGCAATCAGCCAACACCTCTACGGTGTCTCCCGGGGGAATCTCTTTAGCCATTGCTGCTAGTTTAAGCACTGGCTGGGGGCACTTAAGCCCCAGGACATCCAAAATGCGTACTGCCATGTTCGCCTCCTTTTTAATGTCATAATTCTAGAAAGAGAAGGTTATCTGGGCATCACTGATTTCGCCCAAGAACGAGGTTACGCCCATGATTTCTACCCCTTCTCTGAAGTCTTCCTTTTTAATATCCTTAGCTTCTATTGCCAGCTCACAGGCTATTATTCTGCCTCCCAAAACCTGGAGACCCTCAACTAGTTCCTTCAAGTCCGGCATACCCTTAGCTGACATCTTCTCGATCTCACCTTTCACCAGAGCTGGTGCGCCGCCAGGGGTGAAAAATAGCACCACATCATCACCGCACGCCGCGGCGGCTGAACCCACAATGAAAGCCGGGAAAATATTACCGGGTCCAGAACCATTCACTGTAATTGCTGTTTTAGCCATACTGTACCTCCCTTTTTTTGAATCTTTGTATTGTAGCTGGGCAAAATACCCAAGCACTCCCCTATTGCAACCTGCCGCTATTCCTGGACATTACTTCCTAGCCATAGGATTAGGACCGATATCCTTTATGGTCTGGGTAAAACTCTTTACCGTCTCAGCTACCTTTGGAGCCTCGGATGCTGATATCCATTCCAGTCTGAGCCTGTCCTTGCCAATGCCTACGGTGTCCAGGAAAGGGCTTAACCCGATAAGTCTTCTTCTAGCGTTCAAATTCCCTTTCTGGTAGTGGCAGTCCCCGGGGTGACAGCCACAAACAAGTACACCATCAGCGCCCGCAGTAAATGCTTTCAGTATTAATCTTTCGTCTACCCTGCCTGAGCACATTACCCTTATTACTCTCATATTGGGCGGGTATTTTGTTCGTGAAGTACCAGCCAAGTCAGCCCCAGCATAGGAACACCAATTACACAGGAAACCGATAATCTTTGGCTCAAATTCATCCATTATCACACTCTTTTGGCACGAAACTATAGCTTGATTATATTATGTGGTAAAATAGACTAGGCTGATAGAATTACCCAAGGACATATCATACCCTATGGAGGTATGGTATGTCAATAAGTAGATTAAACCTAATTTGCTACGGAGGGCAAAATGGTTGAAGAAGCGTTATCTAAAGAGACACTACTCAAGCGTCTTAAAAGGGCTGAGGGACAGATTCGTGGCATTCAGAAGATGGTTGAAAATGGTCGTGAATGCGAGAGTGTCATCACCCAATTGGCGGCAGTACGTTCCGCTATTGATGGTGTTGCTGGCCTTATACTGAAAAACTATACGAAGATTTGCTTCGAAGGTGGAAAGGCGCCTGAGTGTATTGATATTGAATCTTTGGCACGGGCTATCGCCATCTGGGGCAAGGTACATGTCGGCGACTAGACACGAATTGGGCACGGATAGGCCCCGGTAAGCGCTAGCCCCCAGATTCTTCTTTTAAGAGCAAAAATTCCACCTATTATGGCAATTATTCCCAAACTAGAAAGCTGCACAATCAGCCACTTTGTGCAGTGACGTGTAGCGTGTGATAAACTCATTTTGTATGTAGGCTCTCTATTTCCTGTCTGGCTTCTTCAACTATTTCCGGGTCTTCTGATAGGCTAATAAACTCAGTAAATTCCGCTATTGCTTCGAATTTCTTGCCTGTTTTGGCATATGCCCAACCCCGGTTATAGTAGCCACAGGGTGCTTTGGGTTTCATTCTGATTAGCTTCGTGAAATCAGCAATAGCTTTGTCCTAGCTTTACCTCTTAAACCTAGGCAAGTCGTCGCCTAGCTTTGTGGAGCGGGTGATGGGATTCGAACCCACGACGTCTTGCTTGGGAAGCAAGCACTCTTCCGCTGAGTTACACCCGCCAAAATCGTATCTATTTTAGCCCCAAAACCAAGCTTTGTAAAGAGGGAGTGCTGGCTTCAGCAAAAACTGAAGAGTAGGCGCTGTCGGGTCTTATGGTAAAGCCTATCGCCAGTATAATCTCAGCCCGGAGACCCACATCACGGTTCTCACCGTACCAGTGCCAGCGCCTACCAGGACCCTTACCTTATTGCTGCGAATAAAGCTGTCCTTCTCGGTATAGATATTGAGGGTCATATCCACATCTACGCTGATATCTACCGTTACTGCGGTCCCTGTGGTATAATCTTGATTGGTGTGTACGGTGCCACCCTCACCGGGTGACTAGTTTCAACTCTTGCCTCCTTAATGTAGTCCCTTTTTCCGTTACCTTCAGCAGTCCATATATCAACCTCTTCCCCTGCTTACTAACATATACAAGTATACTTGTATATAATAAAGTTTACTTGATTATAGCAAAGTAAACTATGGCTGTCAAAGCCAATGGCGGTCATTTTGAGACGGTTAGTGGGGACTCTGGCCAGGGAAACCAGTAAATAATCCTCAGGGCACTATCGTCCTGAGTCTTTCTACAGGTCAACTAGTTCGTAGCCTATATTTTCCTCCTCCAGTCTCTTAATCAGACCGGAGGTTTCATCTTCAACACAGACGACTAGCGGCCGTAGACCGCTTTGAGCGGCCTCAATTGCCGCCTCCTTGGCACCATACATAAAGAAGCTGGCGTCCACCTGTCTCAAGGCAACTAAGGCTTCAATGCCCATAGCCGCGATGACTGCTCTACCCTTAACTTCTACCCCCAGCCGTTTCAGGTCAACCTTTCCTGAACCGCCTTTCTGAATGCCGGGTACTTTGAGGATGGTTACTTCACCTATTTGCAGCGCTACTATCCCCTCTATGCTAGTAACGCCAACATCCTCTCCCTTTCTGACATCGGAAACCGCTATTCCCCTGGCTTCTGCACCCACCTGGTCAGTGGCGAAAAGCAGCCCATCCTTCATCTCCAGCCCCACTGTTTGCCCTTGAGCCAGATTGCAGTCGGCTACCGCGGCACAGACTGAGATATTGGCAATGGCTTGCTCAATGAAGCTGCCATAGCTTCTTAGCTCTTTCATCACCTTTATTATCCAGTTTATGCCATCATTGGTTACCTTGTACCTTGAGCGACCATCTGAGGTAAGCAGGACATCCTTGGTCAATTGCCTGATGTACTCGGATACCGCTTGTGGGGTAATATCTAACTTCTGGGCAATGTCTCGCTGCTGGATGTTAGGCCCGCTATGAGCTATCTCCACCAGTATCTGAAACCTTGTTGCCAGATTTTTGTTTCGTAGTATCACCACCATGACTTCAGCGCACCCAATGAATAATCAAATAGACTTTCACTTTACAACCATTATAGCAACTTTTGCCCCAAGTGCGAACCGGTGTATTAGCGTACCACCAAAAGTGGCTTTAACCTAGTGGAGAGAGGTAGCCGTAAAAAAACCGGCTCTTCCGCTGCCTTCCCCACCATCGGGCTCTACATTGGTCACTTTTCCCAAAGGGCGACAAATAAAATACCTGGCCCGCAGTGCACCCCCAGCACGGGTCCCAGTCTAGCCAGCCTAATCCGTTCTTTAGGAAATATGGGACTTATGCGCTCAGCCAGACTCTCCGCTTCATCAGGAGTGGTGTTATATATAACGGATAAATCCTGAATATCTTTGGCATTTTTTACAAAGTCAAATAACTTGTCTATGCCTTTAGCCCGGGTGCGAGCCTGGCCAGCCGGCACCACTTCTCCATCCTTCAGTGTTAGCACCGGCTTCACATTCAATACTGAGCCTAATAGTGCCTTTGCCTTACCAATACGCCCTCCCAGAGCCAGGTACTTGAGGGTATCAAGGAGACCAAGCAAATAGAGGCCAGGAATAATCCGTTTTACCTCTTCCACCACCTGCGGTAGACTTTTCCCCGACCTAGCCATGTTATCCGCCTCAATAGCCAGCATCCCTAGACCCATGGTCAGCGTCTGCGAGTCAATCACCTCAATGGGACACCCCTTCTCCACCAGTTCCCTGCCCTGTAGTGCTGAGCTACAGGTGCCGCTCAATTTACCGGAGATGTGAATGGAAATAATCCCGTCAGCCTCTTTAGAAAGCTTCTGGTAGGCATTGGCAAAATCCTGCGGAGTTGGCTGCGTGGTGCTGGGATGGATAGGGTCACGTAATAACCTCTGGTAAAATTCGTCTTCGCTGATGTCCACCCGGTCACGGTAGACCTCTTCCCCAAAGCGCACATACAGAGGCACTACGGTAATCCCCAGTTCCTCAACCAACTGGGCGGGCAGGTCAGCACTGCTATCGGTAACTACTTTTACGGTCATAATTTCTCCTTCCCTCCTTCAACCAGATTACTAATTTCTATTTATCAAGCCTGAAATTGGTTAAGTTATTATAGAGCACTTATTTATCTTTTACAATAACCATATGGTAAAATGCTTGATACCATGGCGGTCATCTTATCCCAGCCGGATATTCGTCGGTTACTACAGCAAAAGCCACCTCTGATAGAAGGCTACATTAACCTTGAACAACAGCTTCAACCTAATGGCATTGACCTCACCCTGCGCCAGATAGCCTTGCCCCAGTCAGGCGGTAAAATAGCCATTAACGACAGCCAGAGGCTGGTGTCTGATTTAGCTCCGTTGGTGTTTGATGGGCTGGATTTTATTGACCTGATACCCGGTGCCTATATTGTTACCTTTAACGAGATTGTCCACCTACCCAAGGATGTTATGGCACTAGCCAGACCGAGGTCAAGCCTGCTTCGTTGTGGTGTCACGGTAGATACGGCGGTATGGGACGCCGGCTACTCCGGTCGTTCCCAGTCTCTTATGGTGGTCTATAACCCTCAAGGATTTCGCCTGCAGAGGAATGCCAGAATTGTGCAAATTGTTTTCCTGCAGCTAACCCAGGAAACCGAAGGCTACCACGGAGCCTATCAAAGAGAAAACATAGATTGATTTTACGCCACGATACTCAAAGCCGCCGGCGTCAGCCAGAAGGATGCCGGACCTTCCCCCAACAATTCACCATCGGCATGCACCAGAAATCGCTCCGAGGATTCAATGGTAATATGCGTTGCCTTGCCCATGCTGACTTTAGGATGGGTAATATGGGTTCCCTTATATACCATTGGCAACGCCTTCAGCAGCTCAAACTTACCTACATCACCAATAACTATCAAATCCAGTAGACCATCATCAAGCTCAGCTTCAGGTGCTATATGCATCCCTCCCCCCAAATAGCCCCCGTTAGCTACCACCACACTCAAGATACGCTTAGCCTCAACCTTACCTCCCACCTTCAGGACGACAGATTTGTTTCTATAGCCAACCAGAGACCTGAGCAACCCTACCAGATAAGGAACGGTGCCACCAAAATATTTGGGCAAGCGTTCGGTAGTCTCCACAACCGCCGCATCAAAGCCCACACCAGCCGCATTTACAAAAAAGCGTTGCCGGGATTGTCCCTTACTCTGGTATTCAACCACGCCGACATCAATTAACAACCTTCGTGAGCTAGTCAAGCATGAACAAGCACCGGTATAATCCCGAGGAATACCTACCGAACGCACAAAATCACCCCCGGTTCCGGTGCTTACTACGCCAAGAATGGTATTAACTGAACCCGCTGAATGAAGTATGCCATTAGCCACCTCGTTCACCGTCCCATCACCGCCTACCGCCACCACATATCGATAACCATCACTGGCGGCAACCCTGGCTAGCTCTACGGCATGCCCTACACCTTCAGTAAATTCATAATCAAACGATAGACCAACATGCCTTAGCAGCTTATTAATGCGAGGCCACTTCCTTCGCGTTGCGTAGGCTCCCGCCACCGGATTAACAATCACCTTAGCATGCAGTATCGACATAATCCCAATCAACCACCGTCAGGATATCATTCTAGATAGCTTATTCGGGAAGGCGGCGTCTTCTTCATATCAAACTCTACACCAGCCTCCTTAAATAAGTCAACAAACATATCATCGTTATACTTGCCAAAGCTGACATACCGCTTTATTCTGGCATTCACCAGCATCTTGGCACACAGTACACATGGCGTATGGGTAGCATAAATGGTGCTCCCTTCAAGGCTGACGCCGTGGAGGGTGGCTTGAATGATTACATTTTGCTCAGCATGAATGCCACGGCATATTTCCTGCCTTTCCCCTGATGGAATATTCAGTTCATCCCGTAGACAACCAAGCTCAAGGCAGTCCTTAGCCCCGGAAGGGGCACCATTGTAACCCGTAGCCAGCATGTGTTTATTCCTTACCGCCACTGCCCCTACGTGGTGCCGGCGACAGGTTGAGCGCTCGGCTACCACTGAGGCTATTTTCAGAAAATACTCATCAATGTCTGGTCTGGTCGCCTTCTTCATCTTAACTTAGCCAGAATCTTTTTGGCTTCCTCCCTTAGACTTTCCAGGGAGGACTCATTGATAATGGTGAAGTCCGCCATAGCAATCGGTCCGCCCTTATTAATATTCTCTAGTTCTGCCCTATCCCGACTGGACGCCTCTTCCTCTGTCAGCCTCCGGTTTAATCTACTGCTCAGCCGAGCATACCTTGTTTTCGGCGACGCCCAAACTGCCACTACATAAAAGTCTCCTCCATAATAATCTTTCAGAAAGGTATATTCCTCCCAGGAATAAAGACCATCAATTACCACATCCGAATGTTCCCGCGCCGAATCAATTCGGGGTAGATTCAGTTTAGCATAAGCCGGCATCCCGTTCTCTTGTCTGAGGAGTTCTCTAATGTAGCGCTCATTCTTCTCCGTTAACTCCAAGCCCCTCTTTTTTACTTCCTCATCAGTTATATCGCCGAATCTTATTCGAATAAAGCCACTTTCCTCAAATACTCTGGCTACCTCTGATTTGCCAGAGCCAGCCATGCCGACAATTGACACCACTTTCATATATAGGCTTCATTATAGGCAAATACCCAACAAATAACAACCAATAGACAAAGGTCGTTTGTCAAGGGAAGTTTGAAGGGGCGGAGCCCCTAATATTCTTATATGGGGAGTCTAAGAGGGGGCGGAGCCCCTTTTAACAAAAAACTCCCCCTCTCCTTTATTTTGAAGAGCAAATAATGGGGAGTCTTAGAGGGGCGTTGCCCCTAATATTCTTATATGGGGAGTCTTAGAGGGGCGTTGCCCCTCTTTTCTATGTCCTTCCCCATCCCCTTATCAAGGGGAAGGGGATAAAGGGGATGGGGTTACCTAATAAAAATCTGTGTTGTCTCTTGAGATTGCTTCGGTACTTTGTACCTCGCAATGACATGAGGCTAATCTAAAGGGGGTGAGGTTGATAAACAATCTCAACAAACAGAAAGCTTTGCATTTAACCCGACACAGTTGTATGCTATGGTGTTGATTATTTCCCTAGAAGTGAGTGCCAATACTGTTGAGCTGGATTAACACCGCAATACTGGGTGCAGCTATCCTCGGGGTAGTGAATATAATTGACAGCCACCTCCTCACCAAACGAATGCCAGGCTTACGAGCATTCCTGCTGCCGGTGGGCATCGTTCATCTAATTTACAGCTGGATACTATTTACTCTTTTTCCATTACCTGAGGGCACTGCCCTATGGCCGGTACTGGCAGCGGTGGCCTCAGGCATACTCCGCACCGCCGCCGCCACCATCATGCTCTACACCATGATGAGAGAGGAGGTATCACGGGTTATACCCGTAGTCTATACCTACCCCATTTTCGTAGCCATTATGGCGGTGCCGTTACTGGGGGAGAGCCTTGGTTACCTAAGGTGGCTGGCAATAATTATGGTGGTCGCCGGGGCAGTAATAATATCGGTTAAACAGAGCCCATCTGGCGCTACCACCTGGCTGAGCAAACCACTCCTCCTCCTTTTCGGTTCCAGCCTGTTTTTTGCCCTAGCCGACATAGCCAGTAAGTACGCCCTGGCCTACATCTCATTCTGGAATATGTCCTGGGTCGGCGGATTCTGCCTGTCGGGTATCTTCTTGCTAATCTCAATACGTCCCCACATCCTCAGCCAGTTGAGTAACATGAAACGAAGGAACTCGGCTATGGGTCTGCTCGCTTTCAATGAGACTTTAGCCCTAGGGGGAATAGTACTATTACTCTGGGCGATAGAGAGAGGACCAGTATCTCTGGTCTCGACTATTATTGGCAGCCGCCCTATCTTCGTGGTTATATTCGCCCTTATCCTGAGCCGCGTCTCGCCCATGTTCTTAGAATGGCAGCCCGGTAAAGGGATGCTGGCATTGCGGCTCGTGGCTACCGCCATGATTATCGGCGGCATAACCATTATCTATCTGACATAGACAACAGACCACCCACCAATGAACTCAGCAACAACCTGTGCTATAATTCGGGCTAGCAGGTAACCGACGAAAATGACCGAGATTATTAACCTAGCCAATAAAATCGAAAAACAGCTACCCGCCGAGCTGGTCAACTTTATGCAGACAGCCGGTAAGCTTACGCAAGGACAGAACCTGTACCTTGTCGGCGGTGTGGTTCGTGACCTGCTCCTGGGAAAACCTAATTTTGACCTCGACCTGGTGGTGGAAGGCGATGCCATAGACCTGGCACACCAGCTAATCCAGATTAATCAGGGGAAAATCACCACCCACCCCCGCTTCAATACGGCTAAACTCCAGTGGGATGAATGGAGTGTTGACCTGACCACCGCCCGCTCCGAGACCTACGCCAGGCCCGGAGCCCTGCCCAGCGTGAAGCCCGGCTCCCTGACCAGCGACCTGTTCCGTCGCGACTTCACCATCAACGCCATGGCTGTTTGCCTCAACCCCGGCCTCTACGGCGAACTGATTGACCTGTATGGGGGCAGGGATGACCTTGAGCATAAACTCATCCGCATTTTACATGAGAAGAGCTTTACCGATGATGCCACCCGTATTTGGCGAGGGCTCCGCTACGAGCAACGGCTCAACTTCCAGCTGGAAAGAAACACCCTTGAACTACTTAAACGGGATATACCCAGGCTGGATACTATCAGCGGCGACCGAATACGCTATGAGCTGGAATGTATATTTGGGGAGGAACGCCCGGAGAAAGTCTTGCGCCGGGCTGAAGAACTCGCTGTCCTTCAGAGGTTGCACCCCGCCCTTAAGGGCAATGGCTGGCTGGTGGAAAAATTTGAGCAGGCCCGGCGGCTAACCTCCCCCAACCCACTACCAATGGGACTTTACCTGGCTCTGCTCATTTATCATCTGAGTGACAAAGAAAGCGAGCAACTAATTTCATACCTCAAGCTATCTAAGCCGATAGCCCAAACCCTCAGGGACTCTCTTAATATCAAAACCAAACTTAAGTCACTGGCTGACCCCGAACTTACCCCGAGCAGTATTTACCACCTCCTTCACGGCTACCCCACACCAGCCATTACCGTCAATTCGTTAGCTAGCGACTCCCCGGTAGCCCGCCGGCACATCCAGCTATTTCTCAGTAAGCTTCGTTATGTCAAGCCAGCCCTTACCGGCAACGACCTATTAAGAATGGGCATACCCCCCAGCCCCCGCATCAAAGAAATCCTGGAGCAGTTACACGAAGCCAGACTGGACGGCAAGGTAAGCAGCAAAAAGGGGGAGGTGGAACTGGTTAAGGGGTGGATGAAGCATCGGTGAGTCGCCTACTCCCCGAATTACTTAACAACCCCTCACCCTTTATCCCTCTCCCCTTGTGAAGGGGAGAGGGAGGGAATTTATTAAAGGGGCTCCGCCCCTTTTAATCCCCTATGGAAAAGAACCTCTCATCCCTACTCTACCCGCTTGAACTTATCGCCGGGGGCACCACACATGGGACAGTGCTTGGGAGCTTCCCCGGCGACAGTATAGCCGCAGACCTGGCAGACATAGTACGACTCATCTTTTAACTTCTGCCCCGTCCCAAGGGCATCAAGCGCCTGCTGGTACAGGTTGTAGTGGATTTTCTCAACCGCATTGGCATAGTAGAAGCTGGTCTCCGCCCCATTATTACCCTCGGCTTTCGCCTGCTCAATGAAACCGGGGTACATTTCGGTGAATTCGTGGTGTTCGCCTTTGATGGCTTCCCCCAGATTATCCCTGGTTGACCTAATGCCACCCATAACTTCAAGATGGTTACGAGCATGAACCGTCTCCGCCTCAGCCGTTGCCCGAAACAGCCTAGCTATCTGGGGATGACCCTCCTTTTCCGCCTTTTCAGCAGAGAAAAGGTATCGCCGGTTAGCCTGACTTTCTCCGGCAAAAGCCTCCTGCAGATTTTCCAGGGTGTTGCCCATCTGACACCTCCCTTATCAGTTTGTCTAATTAATTATAAATTATATAGGCATTTCATTCTATCTTTTCTATAGCCGCTAATGTCTCAGTTAAATAAGACTCCAGCCCTTGTTGTTGAAGATTTCTGTATATCTCCTCCGCCTGAGCCTGAACTTTTATCAGGGTGAATAGAGCCGGTCCTGAGCCAGCCAGGTGAACTTCCTCGGCTCCGGCTTTCACAAATTGCTGCCAATACCCCTCAAGCCCGGAAAAACTCCCCAGAGCCAAATTGTCAAACACATTAAACACATTGCTTATCAACCTCTCCCCCTCCAAACCTCCCCCGGTTAATAATGCCACCAATCTATCCGTAATCTGCCCATCGGTATATTGGCTTGTCTTCACGCTGGCATAAAGTCGTTCCGTTTTCCGCTGAAGCTTAGGCACCGGCGGCATCATCAGGACCACCCACAGATGAGGCAACGGGGGTAGCGGCGTTACCCTCTCTCCCCTACCCTCAAGCAGAGCGGTGCCACCATAAAAAAAGAAGGCTACATCCGAGCCCAACTGCCAGGCTAACCTGAGCAACTCTTCCAGCGATAAACCCAATCCCCAGAGCCGATTAAGTCCGCGCAGGACAGCGGCGGCATCACTGCTGTCGCCACCCAGCCCTGACACCGAAGGGATACGCTTCCTGACCTCAATTGTTACCCCCCTACGGCACCCGGTTGTCTCCTGAAGTAAACCGACCGCCTTAGATACCAGGCTATCCCCTGGAACCCAGTTCGGCGCACCGGACTTAATCCCAATACTTTCACTTAACTGCAAGTTAAGGCTATCACATAGATTGAGCGTCTGGATAACGCTGCGGATTTCGTGAAAACCATCGGGGCGCTTAGTCAAGACCTCAAGGGTCAAATTTACCTTGGCTGGCGCCAGAACTGTCAGCATGCTAATTCCCCTGCCTAATTTGCCACAGTCGTGCCCACTCGTCAAGGCTCAAGGTCTCTGCCCGCCGCTGGGGCACTATACCTGCCTTTTCCAATAGGGATAAGACCTCAGTCTTGGGCAATTGCAGACCTTGAGCTAAAGAGTTACCTATCTGCTTGCGGGAGGCACTAAATCCAGCCCGCACCAGCTCAAAAAAGCTCCCGGTGTCGGTTACCGCCGCTGCCGGCTGAGGGTATAGAGCCACCCGCAGTATCGCCGAGTCAACCTCTGGCGGCGGGTAAAAACACCGAGCCGGCACATAGCTGATTATTCTTGGTTCCCCATAAAGTTGCACGCTGACACTCAGCACACTCATCTGACCCGGCTCAGCCACAATTACCTCAGCTACCTCCTTCTGCACCATTACCACCATTAGTTGCGGCTTAACCGAAGCCTCGAGAAAATGGCGCAGGACGGGTGAGGTAATATAATAAGGAAGGTTAGCCACCACCTTGTAGCCTCTTTTTGCCGAAGGAAATCCCATCTTCGGCTCCTGAAGCAGGGCTGCCGGGGTAATCTTAAGTATATCCTCATTGACAATAGTAACATTATTAACCGAAGCCAATGTCTGTTTCAGGATGGCAGCCAGCTTGCTATCTAGCTCAACGGTAATCACCCAGCCGGCCCGCCGGGCTAGCTCCCTGGTCAGCACACCAAGACCGGGTCCTATTTCCATAATAACATCAGTAGGGGTAAGCTCGGCGGCTGAAGTAACCAGCTTGAGCACCTCCTCATCAATAAGGAAATGCTGCCCCAAGCTCTTTCTGGCTTGAAGGTCAAAGTGGCGCAGCCACCCCTTAGTCTGAGCTAAAAGTGACCTTGTCTTCAGGTAACGCCTCCCCACGGGCTATTTCCGGGTCACATGCCGTAGCTCAAGCGAGCCACCAGGCGCATCGGCAGGTTATGCTTCACCATTTTGTTTTGAGTAGCGTAAATATCATAGGAAACCCGGTACAGTCTGACGAGCCTGGCTTCACTATCATAGATAGCATAACTGGATCGAGGGTCACCATCCCGGGGCTGCCCCACGCCACCGGGATTGATAATAAACCTATCTTTACCTAGAAAAAGCCCGACATTGACTGAGAATAGGCTAACGGAACAATCACCGGTTTCACTATACCTAAATATTAGGGGCACATGAGAATGACCCACCAGGCAAAACGGTGACTTAAAGCAAGTAAAATTTTCCTTGGCACTGCTGAGTGATAGGATATACTCCCAGATAGGCTCTCTTGGACTACCATGCACCAATGTAAAATCATCCTTCTCAATAACCAATGGCAGGCTCTCCAGATACTTTACATCCTCCAGGTTTAATTGCCGAGTTGTCCAACGACAGGCGATGGCGGCATCGTGGTTAAAATCGGAGGTATTTATCTTGCCTATAGCTGCCAAATCGTGATTTCCAGCCACACAGACATGATTATACTGACGCAGAAGCTCAATGCACTCATGGGGGTCGGGACCATAGCCGACCACATCCCCCAAACACCACAGCTCCTCCACCCCACCCCGACGCTTAATGTCACCCAGCACCGCAGTAAAAGCGTCTAGATTGGCATGAATATCAGCAATAATGGCATAACGCATCTATAAAAATATAACAGCTTTTGCCCGATATAGCTAGGGGGGAGATTGGTTATCAACCTCACTCCCTTTAGATTAGCCTCATGTCATTGTGAGGCACAAAGCGCCGAAGCAATCTCTGAAAGCAATCGTGAGATTGCTTCGCTTCGCTCACAATGACAGTTTGAGTTGCAAAACGGCCTCTTACTGGTTGTAGGTAACCCCATCCCCTTTATCCCCTTCCCCTTGATAAGGGGAAGGGGAAAGGATTTTTAAAGAGGGGGCTCCGCCCCCTCTTAGACACCCCAATGATGAACAACTTGATTGCCAATAGTGTGCTTCTACAAAGGAGAGGGGGAACTGGTTATGCAATGGAGGCTCTGCCTCTCTTTAACTCTCCTCTATTATCGCCTCCCTTCGACTCTCTTCTTAGGCAGAGGGGGGAGAGATTTTAGAGAGGGGCGAAGCCTCTCTCTTACCTGCATTCCCCCTCCCTTAACCAAGGTAGGAGAGTCAGGGGGATAGGTTACCAAATAACCTCTTAACTTCATTAGAAGGGGCTAGCACCCCGGCAAACTTCCCCTTGATTAAATGACCAACCAGCGCCAAGTTGTGAGCCAGATACCAGCGTGCTATAATTTCAGCTATGAAAGTCTCCGAGCTGGGGGAATTTGGACTGATTGACCTCCTGGCTAAAATAGTCAGCAGCTCACAGGACAATAAGATAGAAGCCTGGCGACAACTCATTATCGGCATGGGTAGTGATGATGCCGCCGCCTGGCATGGTGATACCTCAATTCAACTGGCTACGGTTGATTCCTTCATCCAGGATGTTCACTTTTCCTTAGGTACAACTTCGTGGAAGGAACTGGGATGGAAAGCGCTAGCCGCCAACCTGAGTGATATTGCCGCTATGGGCGGCGTGCCCAGATATGCCCTGGTATCACTGACCTTACCCGACCACACGGAAGTGGAGGAGGTTACTGCTCTCTATCAGGGGATGATGGAACTGGCGCAGCCGTTTGATGTTGCCATAGTCGGTGGCGATACCAGCAGCGCCCCCTTAGTTACTATTACGATTACCATTCTTGGTAGCGCCAGCCAGGATAAACAGATACTCACCCGCTCCGGAGCCGAGCCGGGCGAGAAAGTAGCCGTTACCGGTTATTTAGGAACTGCCGCCGCCGGTTGGGAGATGCTTACCAGGCAGCTCCAATTTGACTCTGAAGCTACCGCTGGTTTAAAAGGGGCCTTCCTTCACCCCTACCCTCGAATAGCTGAGGGTCAACGACTGGTAGAGCAAGGTATAAAAACGGCTATAGATATTAGCGACGGGCTGATTTCAGACCTAACCCACATATGTAAGTCCAGTCAGGTTAGCGCCCGAATAGAGGTTGAGCGTGTGCCCATTCTGCCCATAGTCAAAGCCAACTTCAGTGACAGAGCTCATGAGCTGGCACTATCGGGTGGAGAGGACTACGAGCTTTTGTTTACCGGAAGCGATGAGGTCATTGATAAGGTAAAAACAGCCGTCTCCTGCCCGGTAACCGTAATCGGTGAAATTACCGCCGCTCAGCCAGTCAGGATAACCATAGTTGACGGCAGGGGAAATCCGGTTAAGCTCAGTAAGGCAGGATGGGAGCACTTTGCTAAGAGATGATGCCAAGTAAATCTATAAGCCAACTCAAGTTAATTAGCCATAGTCCAGAGCAGACCCAGAGGTTGGGAGTCAGTATTGGCGAGTTAGCCCGGCCCGGTGATATTTTCCTTCTTGTCGGCAGCCTGGGAACCGGCAAGACCTGCCTCACCCAGGGCATTGCCTGGGGGTTAGACATCAAAGAATATACACTGAGCCCTTCCTTCGTCATCATGAGAGAACTCTACGGTCGGCTACCGTTATATCACATAGACCTGTATCGGCTTGACCATATAGAAGAGATTGCGGACCTGGGCTTGGACGACTATTTATACGGTAACGGTGTCTGTGTAGTGGAATGGGCAGAAAAGGGGCTAAGCGTACTGCCGCCAGAACACCTGATGATTCAAATAAGCTATCTTTCCGACACCGAGCGCAGCTTTCAACTCAAACCCAGTGGCAAGCGCTACCGGGAAATACTGGGACAACTGAAACACCTTTCCCTCGACTCATAGAAAGGGCTCAAATCACTAATGCAATTGGCTATAGATACGTCAACGAATACGGCAAGCCTGGCTCTGGCTCAAGATAACGAGGTGCTGGCCGAATTAACCTGGCACTGCGGACAAAACCATTCTGTCCAGCTGTTACCCAACCTAGCTCACCTGCTAAATCAGACGGGGACAAGCCTTCAGTCTATCAGTGGCATTATCGTCGCCAGGGGACCGGGGAGCTTTAACGGACTACGAGTCGGGGTTAGCACTGCCAAGGGGTTAGCCTTCAGCCTGGGAGTCCCCATAGTCGGCATCAGCAGCCTTGAAGTAGCCGCCTACCCGCATGCTGAAACCGGCCTGCCTATCTGCCCGATATTTAATGCCGGCAGGGGAGAGATTGCCACTGCCCTATACCAGAGGAAAAACGAAAAGTGGCGTCAGCTTACCAGCGAGCACATAACTACTGTGGAAACCCTATGCTCACAGATAACCACCCAAACCATATTTTGTGGAGAATTCATACCGCTCATCGCCATTCAGCTACGAAAGCAGCTTAAGCGAAGAGCGATAATAGCTACGCCAGCCGCCAGATTACGGCGAGCCGGTTTTCTAGCTGAGCTAGGACAACAACGGCTGGAGGCAGGTAATTATGGCGACCCGGCTACTTTACAGCCACTATACCTCAGGCGACCACCAATTACTAAACCCAAACGCCAATTAACAATTGGAGGGGAGAAGGAAAAATGACCACCCGACCCAAAATACCAGTTGATACTAGTAAAGGATGGGACATGTGCTTTGGCTGTGGGAAGGAAAACCCCATCGGGTTGAAATTAAAGGTTGAGCAAGAAGGCAAAACAGTCAGGGCAGAGTTTACTCCCAATAAGCATCACCAAGGCTGGTCAGGTATTGTCCATGGCGGCATTATAACCACTCTTCTTGATGAGGCAATGGGGTATGCTGCCTTATTTGAGGGCTTATGTTGTGTCACCGCCAGGATGCAAGCCAAATTTAAGCGCCCGGCTTTAATCAATGAGCCTCTTATCATCACCGGTTCAGTAGCCAAAAATGAAGGAAAACTGCTTGAGACCAAAGCCGCCGTATCTTTAACAGATGGCACCCTGGTAGCTGAAGGCACAGCTACCATGTTTGTCCTTGGACAAATGCCGGATTCTACCAATAACAATGAGGAAAAGCCGAAAAACAATGCCCAGAAGTAAAACCAGGGCGGTTATTTGGGATATGGACGGGGTAATTGCTGATACTGCTCCCTATCACCTGAAGGCGTGGCAGGAGGTATTCCAAAAGAGAGGAGTGAAATTCACCGAAGAGGATTTCAGGCGTCAGTTTGGTCAGAGAAATGATACTATAATTAGAACCACTCTAGGTGAAGGCGTTTCGCAAAGCGAAGTAGATGTCATTGCCAGTGAGAAGGAGGAGAACTACCGCCAGAGAGTGAGGCAGAACATAAGGCCGCTACCCGGGGCGGTAAAACTGATAAGGTCGCTTACAGAACACGGCTTTGGTGTGGCGTTGGCCTCCTCAGCCCCCATAGAAAATATCCAGTTGGTTATGCGGGGGTTAGGCATAGAAGACTCCTTCCAAGCCATTGTCTCCGGTAGAGAGGTACAGGAGGGTAAACCAAGTCCTCAAGGCTTCTTGCTGGCAGCTAAAAAATTGGGGGCTGAGCCAGAGAACTGCGTTGTCATTGAGGATGCCCCCGCTGGCATTACCGCCGCCAAGAGAGCCGGGATGCACTGCCTGGCCGTTACCAATAGCCACCCCCGGTCCAGTCTGATGGAGGCTGACCTTATAGTTGACACGCTGGAAGCAGTAAACGTGAACGATTTAGAGAGGCTGCTAAGTCCTTTAAGGGAAGGTTGAAGGGGCAAAGCCCCTCCTAGTAAAGTTAAGGGGTTACCTAATTAAAATCTGTGTTGTCTCTTGAGATTGCTTCGGCACTTTGTGCCTCACAATGACATGAGGCTAATCTAAGGAGGGTGAGGTTGATACTCAATATAAATGAAGGGGAGCTTAGATATGGAAAGGTCTCTAGTTCTCATCAAGCCTGACGCTATGCAGAGGGGGTTAGCCGGCACTATTATTAGTCGCCTGGAGAGGCAAGGATTAAAGTTGGTGGCGCTCAAGATGCTCCATCTGGATAAAGCCTTAGCCCAAAAGCACTACGCCATCCATAGCGATAAACCCTTTTTTGAAGGCCTGGTAAATTATATTAGCTCTACCCCGATTACGGCTGCTGTCTTCGAGGGTGAAGGCGCCGTGGAGGTAATCAGAAAAATAATGGGAGCCACTGACCCAGCCAAGGCTGAGGCAGGAACGATTAGAGGCGATTTAGGATTAGATATTGAACACAATACCGTCCACGGCTCCGATTCGGTAGAGACTGCCGAGACGGAAATCAAGCTATTCTTCTCTGAGGAAGAAATCTTTGATTATCACCGAGAAACCGAAAGTTGAGCTATTGAATCCTGACTACCGTGGTAGCCTTATCCCACAGCTCATCCAGCTGGTAATATTCCCGCTCAAGGGTAGCAAAAATATGGACAATAACCCCACTAAAATCAATGAGGAGCCACCCGGAATCTATGGTGCCCTCGTGGTGGAGGGGTAAAATACCTTCCTTTTTTAAGGCGTGTCCCACTTCACCATAGATGGTCTTAATCTGCCGTTCACTATCACCGCTACAAATCACAAAATAATCGGCAAAGCTACATAGCCCTTGGACGTCCAGCAGCACAACATCTATCGCCTGCTTTTCACTGGCTGCCTCTACTGCCCTGCGCGCTACTTCAATTGCTTCCAGAAGTTATCCTCCGTGTATAGTAGCCTATCAATATTATAGCACAATGGCGGTAATACTAAAGCCTAAGCACCTGAATGAATTTTAACATTGGCTGCTACCATGCTATATTATGTATGATAACGTATTGGAAAAGATGGAGGGATAGGAATAAATGGCGGGGCTTCTTTTTGGCACCGGCGGCACTCCCCACAGCGCCCAAACACCATCCACCATATCGGGGATTGAACGGATTGCTGAGCTTGGGCTGGGTTGCCTGGAGATAGAATTTGTCCAAGGAGTAAGAATGGGGGAGGCAGGCGCCCGTCAGGTGGCTGAAGTGGCTACCAGGCTAGGAGTAAAGCTATCAGCTCACGCCCCGTACTTTATTAACCTGAATGCCCACGAGTCGGAAAAGATAAGGGCTAGCCAAGAGAGGATTTTACAAACCGCCCGCATCGCCTCCTTGTGCGGGGCTAACAGTATTGTTTTCCACGCCGCTTATTACCTCGGTGACCCCCCGGAAAAAACCTATAGTACGGTAAGGAAACACCTGGGGGAGGTAATGAACCAGCTTAGGCAGGAAAAGAATCGAGTGTGGATTAGACCCGAGATTCTGGGGAAACTCTCTCAGTTTGGCACCCCGGATGAAGTATTTGACCTCTGCACCGAGCTTGAAGGCGTAGCTCCCTGTATAGACTTTGCTCACTGGCACGCTCGGACGGGAAGATTCAACTCTTACCCGGAGTTTGCCTCTATCCTGCAACAGGTTGAAGAGCGCTTGGGCAGAGCCGCCCTGGACGATATGCATACCCATGTCTCAGGCATTGCTTACGGTAAAAAGGGGGAAATAAAACATCTGAACCTAAAAGAGTCAGATTTTCAGTATGTTGAGCTTCTCCAAGCATTAAAAGACCATGATGCCAAGGGTATTGTAATCTGCGAAAGCCCCAACCTAGAAGAGGACGCCCTACTCCTGCAAGCAACCTATAATACCCTGCTCAAAGCCGACTAACCCCAAGTGTCTATATAGACCATAGCCACTTGTTTTCCTATTAACAGTTAGTTTTGGTATAATATATAAGTGGTCTAAGTTAATTAATTACCTGAGGTAAAGGATGAAACCGGGTTGGCAGCGTAACAGTTTAATATATATAGCTATCTTACTGGCAGCGGTAGCTCTCTTCTCCTTTATCCTGCCCACAGTTCAAAAACCGGCGGAAATCGGCTTGGATGAAATTGTGGCTATGTCACAAAGGGGTGAGATTGAGAACATGGTAATAGACGGTGATGAGCTACTGAGTACTACCATGGATGGCACAAAATTAAAGACCTTTATCCTTAACCTCAATTATGTTGAACTCCAAGAACTCGGACTTGATCTTAGTAAAGTAGACTATGGGTTTAAACCATCAGGATTTAACTGGGGCAGTCTGCTGATAAACTTCCTTCCCCTCATACTCCTTGGCGCTCTGCTATTCTTCCTCTTCCGCAGGGCACAGGGGGCTAACAGTCAGGCTATCAGTTTTGGTCGTAGTCGAGCCAGACTTTTCCCAGCTAATACGCCAACGGTAACCTTTGATGATGTAGCTGGGGTAGAGGAAGCCAAGCAAGAGCTGCACGAAGTAGTAGAGTTCCTCAAGTCGCGGGAGAAGTTCCAAAGCCTGGGAGCCCGTATTCCCAAAGGCATGCTGCTTATAGGTCCACCGGGCACGGGGAAAACGCTACTGGCTCGAGCCATAGCTGGTGAAGCCGGAGTGCCCTTCTTTTCCATCAGCGGTAGCGAATTCGTTGAGATGTTTGTCGGTGTCGGCGCCTCAAGAGTACGCGACCTCTTTGAACAGGCCAAGCGCAATACCCCTTGCATTATCTTCATTGATGAAATTGACGCTGTGGGTCGCCACCGCGGTGCCGGGCTGGGGGGAAGTCATGACGAGAGGGAGCAAACCCTTAATCAGATTCTAGTGGAGATGGATGGCTTTGACACCAATACCAGCGTGATTATCCTCGCCGCCACCAACCGACCTGATATACTCGACCCGGCTTTACTTCGTCCCGGTCGTTTTGACCGACGGGTAATCCTTGACCGCCCGGATATTAATGGTCGAACCGCCATCCTTAAAGTTCACTCCAATGGCAAACCATTAGATGAGTCGGTTAATTTAGAGGTGCTGGCTAAACAGACAGCCGGTTTTAGCGGTGCTGACCTGGCCAATCTGGTTAATGAAGCCGCCATTCTAGCCGCCAGACGCGGCAAGAAAGCTATTGAGATGCAGGAGCTTGAGGAGTCTATAGACCGGGTAATTGCCGGTCCAGAAAGGAAAAGCCGGAGGATAAGCCCTAAGGAAAAGGAAATCACCGCCTATCACGAGTCAGGGCATGCCCTGGTGGCTAGAATGCTGCCTAATGCCGACCCGGTACACAAAATCTCTATAGTGGCTCGGGGCATGATGGGTGGTTATACCCGACTTTTACCTACCGAAGACCGATACCTGCTAACCCGCTCCCAATTTAACGATATGCTAGCTACCTTGCTAGCTGGCCATGCTGCTGAGGAACTAATTTTCAACGAAAAAACAACCGGGGCTCAAAATGATATTGAAGAAGCCACCAAGCTTGCCCGCAAAATGGTAACCGAGTATGGAATGAGCGATAAGCTAGGACCACTAACCTTCGGGCACAAGGAGGAGATGGTCTTCCTCGGTCGTGAAATCTCTGAGCAAAGGAACTACAGCGAAAAGGTAGCTCAGCAGATTGATGAGGAAGTCCGTAACATTATCCAGCACGCCCATGAAGTAGCCAAGATGATTTTAACCGAAAATAAGCCCAAATTAGTCCAAATTGCGGAAAAGCTCCTTGCTCAAGAAACCCTGGAGGGTGAAGAGCTGGAGACACTATTTAACCAACTCGTCCCCTCACCTTTGCCAGAAGCCTCCGCAACCTCTTAACTATCACTAGCCAATTATCGCTTTCGCCGGATAACATAGTCAGCTATTTCTATCAACGACTGGCGACTGGCATTGTCGGGTAATAGGTTAAGGTTATGGCAAGCCTTGGCACAATAATCTGCGGCAACAGTGTAGCATTCTTCGATAATCGGCGAGTTACGAACCAGTTCTATCGCCAGCTTTATGTCCTCTTGACTATCCCGGTTCTGAAATAATCTCTTCACCGGATTATCCTCGGGATAGCGCTCCAGAAGAAGCCTTGCCGGCAGCGTGAGGGTGCCCTGAGCTAAATCCGAGCCTATGGGCTTTCCTATTTCCTCCTCGGTTCCGATAAAGTCCAGAATGTCATCCACGATTTGAAAGGCGATCCCTAAATTATAACCATACTCATTTATAATCCTGACTGATGCCTCCGGTGCCCCGCTCAAGACGGCGCCAGACTCGGTAGCTAGGACAAAGAGGGCAGCCGTTTTACAAGAAATCCTATGGATATACTGCTGGTAGGTTTGCCCCAGATTAAAAGCGCTGAATGTCTGGGCTAACTCCCCCGTGGAAATAGTCTTGAGAGTCTGAGCGAAGAGCTTTATTACTCGTATATTCTGGGTAGTCGCCGTAAGCTCTCCCGCTTTAGCAAATAAATAGTCCCCCAGAAGCACGGCTTTCTCCTCACCCCACACCTTATAGAACGTTGGCCTGCCTCGGCGAACCGGAGACTTGTCAATAGCGTCATCATGAACCAGGGTAGCCACGTGCAAGAGCTCCACGGCGGTGGCCATAGGCAAAAGAGTATCAAGATTGTAGTGGTAAAGCTTGCCCGATAGCAGAGTAAGCGCCGGGCGAATCCCCTTGCCCCCACTCTTCAAGCTATAGCCTAGTAGCTCCGCCAGCCAGGGAAAATCGACCTTACTGACTAATCCTAGTTCGTCCTCTACCCTGCCCAAATCTTCCCGAACCGGTTCATAAATTGTGCTTAACTGCAAGATTCCCCTCTCTCAACTACCAGCCAAATCAACTATGGAGGCATGCCCCAACCGAGCCGTTTCCTCTTCTACCAAGCCTTCATCCAATTTAGAAAATAGGGGGTGGGGCTCTAATAACTTTTGTCCCGGCACAGGTGTATGAAACTGCCAGCCGTAATCTTCTATTTTCCCCTTAAAACCGAGAAGCTCATGCAGCCTCTGAGAGCTAAAGGGTAAGAAGGGATACAGCATCGTTTTCAGGCGGGAAATTACGCTAATAGCTACGTACAAGGATTTGGCGGCAGCCTGCCGGTCCTCCTTGATTACCTTCCAGGGTGATTTTTCATCAAGGTAGCGGTTTGCCTCGTGGGCAACTGTCATAGTCATTTTTAACGCCTGTTTAAAATGGCACTGGGAAAGAAGGTTATCCATGGCAATAAAAGCTGCGTCAGACTTTTCGATTAATTCACTGCCACTGGCATCAATATTAGCTACCTTAATGTCGCTAGTACCCATATCTTCACAGCTGGGCACACCGCCATTGAAGTTACGATAGACAAAGGTGAGTACCCGATTGACTAAGTTGCCATAAGTAGCCACCAGCTCATCATTGTTACGGCGGACAAACTCACGCCACGAAAAATCAGTATCCCCTGTCTCCGGCATGTTTATAGAAAGCAAATAGCGCAACGGGTCAGGGTCATAGCGGGAGAGATAGTCAGACAGCCAGACCGCCCAATTGCGGCTGGTGGAAAGCTTTCTGCCTTCAATAGTTAAGAATTCATTAGCCGGAATATCATAGGGTAAATTAAGCCCGCCATAACCTTTAAGCATCGCCGGCCAGATGAGGGTATGGAAAGGAATATTGTCCTTACCAATAAAATAGTAGCTCCTCGTTTCATTATCCTGCCAGAAAGAGCGCCACCTCTCCTCATCGCCACCGGACTTGGCCCATTCCTTAGCTGCCGAGAGGTAACCAATGACCGCCTCAAACCACACATAGAGTCGCTTATTCTCAAAGCCCTCAAGCGGAACCGGCACTCCCCAATCTATATCACGGGTGATAGCCCTATCTTTCAACCCCTCCTTCAGATAACGCTGGGTAAGATTATAAACATTCGGCCTCCATTGGCCTTTTCCCCCTTGTTTTTCTACCCAACCTGAAAGCTCATCTTGAAACCCGCTCAATTTTAGAAAGAAGTGCTCAGAATCCTTGAACTCGGGAGTAGTACCACATATACGACAACTAGGATTAACCAGCTCAGCCGGGTTAAGAGGCTTACTACATTCATCACACTGGTCGCCTCGAGCTGCGGTCGCATTACAAAATGGGCACGTGCCCTCAATATAGCGGTCAGGCAAGAAACGCCGGCATTTAGGGCAAAAGGGTTGAGATACTGTAGCTCGGTAAATATAGCCTTTGTCACACAGAGTAAGAAAAATGTCTTGTGATACCTTAGCGTGGTTGGTAGTACCGGTAGTAGTAAATAAGTCAAAGGAAATACCCAGCTTCTGCCACGAGTCAAGAAACTGTTGATGATACCTGGCGGCTATTTCGGCAGGGCTTTTCCCTTCCTGCTCAGCTTTGATAGTTATTGGTGTGCCGTGCTGGTCTGAACCCGATACCATTAGTACTTCATTCCCCTTAGTCCGATGATATCGGGCAAAGATATCCGCCGGCAGATAGGCTCCAGCAATCTGTCCCAGGTGCAGCGGACCATTAGCATAAGGCCAGGCCACACAAACCAGAATTCTCTCGCTCATAACCTATTTCCCTAACTAAATGCCTATTCAGGAAAGAAGGACAGCACCCTCTCTCCCTTCTCTATTTTGTATTGAGCATAGCCCTTTGCCAAGCAGCAGTCGACACAATAGCGTGAAGTCTCACCTTCTTCAACCTCAACGCCGTCCTTTTCATCAACGGCTAAATAACGCTCAGGATATGGTATAATGCGATGGCAACCGTCACACTGGACTTCTCCTACAGATATACATCCTCGGCGCATTTATCAACTCCTCCCCATACCTAAAATCTCAGGATAACCTGAGCCAGGCTCGATACAGCTCCTTCTTTGATAAACCGGTTTCTCCAGCTATTTTTGCTATCGCCTCTTTAGCCATTACCCCGGAGCGGCGCATATGGTGTAACTGCTTCTCAATATCCTCGGTTAACAACGGTTTATCCTTCCCTACCTTACCCTCAATAACCAGGGTAAATTCTCCCCTGGGCTGGGTGAAGTGCTCAATTGCCTGGCTTATCGTCCCCCGGAAAACTTCCTCATAAATCTTGGTAAGTTCACGGCAAACTGCCACCCCCCTATCCCCAAGAATAAGTAATATATCGTGTAGCGCCGCTAGCAGGCGATGAGGAGCTTCCAAGACCACCATAGTGCCCTGTTCATCAGCCACCGATTCAAGAAGACGCCGCCGGTTACCAGCCTTATGAGGCAGAAAACCCAGGTAAACAAATTTATCCGTAGGCAGTCCGGAGACAACCAGTGCCGTGATAATAACCGAAGGACCAGGAATGGGAACCACCGGAATGCCCCGCTGGTTTGCCGCCACAATCAGTTCATAACCAGGGTCAGACATACCTGGCGTCCCGGCATCAGAAACCAGAGCCACATCCCCTTCTTCAAGACGGTCTAAAATATAACCCAGTTTAGACCATTTATTACGCTCATGATAACTCGTCATCGGCGTTCTAATATCGTAAGCAGTAAGCAATCGTTTCGTCCGGCGTGTATCCTCGGCAGCAATAAGCTTCACTTCACGCAGGATACGGATGGCACGCAGGGAAATATCCTCTAAATTGCCAATAGGGGTAGCCACAACATAAAGGATGGGCATTGTCTCTCCCCAACTCAGCTATTATAACCTACTCTTCATCACCCGTCTACACTGGCTACCTTCAGCCATAGCTAATCTGAACAGGATGCTTTCAGTAAACGAACCGGTTAGGGTAAATCATATGAGCTAAGTGATGAGCATTACTACTTGACTAAAAGCCGAAGAATAACGAGGCATATTAATTATATTCCGCCGTCTATGCCAATAACCTGCCCGGTAATATAGCTAGCTCGGTCACTAGCCAGGAAAGCTACCAGCTCGGCTACATCTTCCGGCTGGCCAAAGCGCTGCAGGGAAATCAACGACAGGATAGCTTCTTTCCTCTCGGCAGGCAGCTTATCAGTCATATCGGTGATAATAAAGCCGGGGGCTATAGCATTGACCGTTATGTTCAAGGAGCCCATCTCCCGAGCTATGCTCTTGGTAAAGGCAATCAATCCCCCCTTAGACGCCGAGTAGTTGCCCTGCCCGGCGGTGCCCATTACCCCGGAGATAGAGGCGATATTAATAATGCGTCCCCACTTTTGCTTCATCATTGAGCGTAAGACAAACTTGGTGCACAAATAGGCACCCTTTAAATTGACATCAATTACGTCGTCCCAGGCTTCCTCTGACATCCTCAATAGCAAATTATCCCTATTAATGCCAGCATTATTCACCAGAATATCGATTTTACCCCACCGCTCCACTACCTCCCCCACCATAGCTTTCACCGTTTCCGCATCTCTAACGTCTGCCTCCACAGCGATAGCTTCACCACCCTGACTGGTTATAGCCTTTACTACCTCAGCAGCGTCAGCCTGGTTAGATTCACCCTCTATATCCACATAATTGACCGCCACCTTGGAACCAAGGCTAGCCAGCTTCAGAGCATGGGCTTTCCCCAAGCCCCGAGAGGCACCAGTTACCAGAGACACTTTGCCGTCTAATTCCAGAGATGTCATATTATCTTTCACTGAAGCGTTTGATAACCAGGCAGCAATTGTTCCCGCCCAGGCCAAAGCTGTTAGAAAGGCAGACATTTACCTCTGCCTGGCGAGACACATTAGGCACATAATCCAAATCGCACTCCGGGTCAGGGGTTTCATAATTTATAGTTGGCGGGATAATGCTATTATTTATGGTTAATACCGAGGCAACCGCCTCAACCGCGCCAGCGGCGGCTATTATGTGCCCAAACATAGACTTATTGGAGCTTATGGGTATCCGGTAGGCATTTTTATTAAAAACGGCTTTAATCGCCTTGGTCTCGCAGGCATCATTTAGCTTGGTGCTGGTGCCATGGGCATTAATATAATCAACCTCTTCTGGTTTTACCCCGGCATCCTGGAGGGCGACACTTATCGCCATCGCCTGGGTTTCAGGTTGGGGAGCAGTAGCATCATAAGCATCAAATGACCAGCCAACACCAGCCAGCTCAGCCAGGATTGGTGCCCCCCGCTTCTTGGCATGCTCGTAGCTCTCCAGTATCACTATCCCCGCCCCCTCGCCATAGACAAAGCCATTGCGGTTAAAGTCGAAAGGTCGGCTTGCCTTAGCCGGGTCTGTCTCCCGGGACAGGGCTCCCAGCATATTCAAGCCAGCTATAGCGGTTGCCTCCAGGGAAGCATCGGCACCACCGGTTATCATCACATCAGCATAGCCTAAGCGAATATGATTTATGGCAGTCCCCATAGCATCAGCACCGCTGGCACAGAGGCTATTCACACTGGAATTGGGACCTTTAGCGCCTAGTAACATCCCTATTTGCGACGATACCACTGCCGGGCTTACCTTAGTAATAAACAGCGGGTCACCTCTTCTCGGACCCCGCTTCTGAAGGTTCTCAAACCCTTTAATAATATAGTCATTCTCTATCATGGTAGAGGTGATAACGCCTACCCGCTCCGCTGCCTCTTTAGTCATATCCAGCTGAGCCAATTCTACCGCTTCCTTAGCCGCAACAATAGCCAAATGAACCGCCTTGGGAGTGCGGTCAACTATTTTTAAATCCATATACTGGGCAGGGTTGAAGCCATTTACCTCAGCATCTACCTTTACCTGATAGTTACTAGTATCAAAATAGCTAATATAATCAATACCAGACTTCCCGGCGGATAATCCTGCCCAGAACTCCTTCACGCCCAAGCCCAGAGGAGTAACCGCACCTATTCCGGTAATCACTACTCTTCGTCTATCCATACTTCTTCCTCAGTCAATTTCAAAACTATAGCCCGGCTAATACCACGAGAGCTATCAGTCAGCAGAGCTACCTCGCCTTCAAGCCGTGCCCTTCGCAGTGTCCTTCTCGGCTAACCGGGTTTCAATATATTTAACAAACTCGCCCAAATTTTTGAGCTCGCTGAGGTCCTCATCGGGAACCTCAATATCAAAGGTATCCTCCACAGCTACCAGCACCTGAACCAAGTCCAGGGAGTCGGCTTTCATATCCTGCCAGGTACTGGTAGGAGTAAGAACCTCTTCATCACAGTGCACAATCCTAATCACGATATCCTTTAAAGTCTCATCAATAGACATGGCAACACCCCTTTCATAACTTAAGCTGACCTCTGATGGTGGCTAACTCTGATTTTAGAGAGCCAACTACATCCATATCCACCACCAGTTTGGCTTGGGCTATTTTCTTAGCTACATCTGGAGCTCGGCTAGCCCCGTGTATTTTCAAAGCAATGCCATTAACCCCCCAGATAAGCCCGTCACCAATACCACGAGACTCACCCAAAAATGAGGTCAAATCCTTAAATGGTCTACTCAAAAGACCCACTAATGGATAAAACTTTACCTTGCTTTTTAGCCAATTCCTAACCAGTTCCACTCCACTTTCACCGAATTTGAACAGTATATTACCAACAAAGCCATCGCAAACAATAACATTAGCTCGACCACTAAGAATTTCATTGCCCTCTATATTGCCGATAAAATTCAAACCACTCTTTTGGAGGAGAGGATAGGTTTCCCTGGTTAACTCGTTGCCCTTATTCTCCTCCGACCCAACATTTAACAGCGCCACGGTGGGATTAGCAATATTCAGCAACTTTTTAGCGTAGATAGAGCCAACCACGGCAAAGGTCAACAGATGATATGGCTTGGGGTCAACATTGGCACCACAATCCATCAATATCGTATTGGGAGCGACACCAAAAATGGGTCCGCCAACCACCGGGCGCTCTATCCCTTCCACCATGCCCAGATATCGGATGACACTAGTAACCATGGCTCCGGTAGAACCAGCACCAACCACAGCATCGGCCTCCCCTGCCTTCACCATCTTAACCGCTACCGCTATGGAGGCATTAGGTCGGCGGCGGATAGCCAGGGCAGAAGGCTCACCCTCACTGATAAATCCGTCAGCCCCAACACAATGGAGGGGTAGATGAGAGGTATTATGCTTGGCAAGCTCGCCAGCTACTGTATCAGTGGGACCAACTAAGCTAATCTCCACATCGTTCTTCTCGGCAGCCAGAACCGCCCCCCTAATTATCTCTTCAGGAGCGTAATCACCACCCACCGCATCCAGAGCTACTCTTACCGTCGGATTAGCTTTTCTCATTAGATACCTCTCTCCTTGCCCATCAGGTTATGAACATAGTTTAACGGTTGCCTTGCCGATAACTATGGTTTCTCCCTTCTGATTGTGACTCTCCAAGCCACAGTTGATATGTGGAATGTTCTCTTTATGCTCAATGGAATCAATCTTACCGGTGATGGTTATAATATCTTCAGGGCGAGCCGGCGCCTTAAAGCGCACTGAAAGCTTACCCCCCGCCAGCCAGCTTTTACCAAAAGCGGCGGTCATCATTTCCGACACATAGGCCAGGATGAGCATACCATGGGCAATAGTACCCCCAAAGGGACTTTGGGCAGCAAAGGACTCATCTATATGGATGGGGTTAAAATCCCCACTGGCTTCGGCATACAGGTTAATATCTCTCTGAGTAATATGCCTCACCACTGAAGACAGGTTGTCTCCCTGGTGCAGGTCAGAAAGCTTCAGCTCTTGGCTCAAAACAGACATCCCTTTCAAATTTCTAGTCGGGCACGACTATAGTAGCCTGCCCTGACAAGACCTTTTCCTGGTCCTGGTTCAGAGCATCAAGTTCAATCACCAGTAGATGCAATTTACCACGATCTAGCTTCCGGGCTACCCGGCCACGACAGTTTATAGTAGCCCCCACCGGCACCAACTTGAGGAACTCAAGCTCTTGAGCAGTATGTATTGCGCCCGGTGGCAGTGAAAGCGACTGCAATACTGCAGTCATTGTGTAGGCAGCTATCGCCACTGGAGGTACAAACTCCGATGCCAGGGAATTCTGCTTACCTGGTTTGCCCACTGCCTTCAGATATTTAGACATAACCGAGGCCTTCAACTCATAACTACTCGGGAGAAACTCATAGCCAGCGACTAGCTGCTCAAATGCTATCGGTAAGCTGTCTTTGCTTTTATTTTGCTCCATAGGTCTTAGCTGTTTAAAACTGGCTCCTTAAAAAAATACATCGGACTCCGATATATAAAGATAAATATAAACTACACCCAGCCCCTATGTCAAGAGCTTGAACCTTCAAAAACCTGGTATCTATGTTTGGTCTTCTTGATTGACCATGCCCATATTTATTGACTTTGAAACCATGCTTTTGATATAGTTGGTTTTTAATGAAGGAAATCAAAATGGCTATCTCCAAATTTAAGCAATTACGGCGCTCTTACGGATTTGATGAAGTGGCTATAGTGCCCGGAGACATAACGGTTAACCCAGACCAGACAAACATCGACCTCAAGATAGAAAATTTTACCTTCTCCATTCCTATTATAGCTTCGGCCATGGATGCAGTTACCGATGTCAACTTCGCTATCCTGATGAATAAGCTAGGCGGTCTCGCCGTTCTCAACCTAGAAGGAATACAAACTAGGTATGATAACCCCGAGGAGATACTAGCCGAGATTGCTCAAGCCCCTGATGCTGAAGTCACCCCCCGTCTTCAAAAAATCTATTCCCAGCCTATTAAGGAAAACCTTATTGGCGAACGAATCCAAGCGATTAAGAAGTCAGGGGCAGTATGTGCCGTTTCCGTGGCACCAGCTAACACCAAGCGGTTAGCTCCAATAGCAGTTGAAGCCAAGGCGGATATTTTTGTAGTCCAGTCCACGATTACCACCGCCCGACATATATCCAAAAGCTATCGTGGACTAATCTTCCCCGAGCTTATCAAATCCATACCCATGCCTATTATTGTGGGTAACTGTGTAAGCTATAGCGCCTGTTTAGAGCTTATGAGAACGGGAATATCTGGAGTTTTAGTAGGTGTCGGACCGGGTGCGGCTTGTACCACCAGAGAAGTCCTCGGTGTCGGTGTCCCCCAGATAACCGCCACTATTGACTGTGCCGCGGCCAGGGACGAATATTTAAACGAGTCGGGCAGGTATGTGCCGATAATCACCGACGGCGGTTTTCGTAAAGGCGGAGATTTATGCAAAGCCTTTGCCGCCGGGGCTGATGCCGTAATGATAGGCTCCGTTTTTGCCCAAGCCAGGGAGGCGCCAGGGCTTGGCTATCACTGGGGTATGTCCCACCCCCACCCAGCACTCCCCAGAGGAACCCGAATAAAAGTGGGCACCACCAGCCCATTAGAACAAATCCTCTTCGGCCCTACTTCAGTCACCGATGGTAGCCAGAACTTCGTCGGCGCTCTCCGCACGGCAATGGGCACCTGCGGTGCACTTACCATTCCAGAAATGCACCAGGTTGAGATGGTAATTGCTCCGGCGATAACCACTGAAGGAAAATGGTGGCAACTTTCACAATCATAGTGGCTGAGATGTTAGTCTCCCGATTAACCTGGATAACTAAACGGCATACGGAGTAGCGTAAATGCTGCACAAGGTCTCGCTGGGAATAGCCGATATTAATAAGTATCGCATGGTTGAAGCTAGGGGCGTTATTGACGAAGTTGTAAGCCTTGGCGAGGAACTGAAGGGACTACGCCTGTGCCATATCAACTCCACTCCTTTTGGTGGCGGTGTGGCTGAAATGCTGGTTTCCTATATCCCCCTATTGTGTTCGGTGGGTATTAAAGCCGATTGGCAGATTATACGCGGCGACCGTCGCTTCTTTACCATTACCAAAGGTCTGCATAACGCCTTGCAAGGCGCTCCCTTTGAAGAAATCAAAAAGGAAAGCATAAGAAGGGTATTCCAGAGTAATAACTTAAGCAATGCCCGCGAACTTGACCCCCATTATGATGTTTTCATAGTAAATGACCCTCAGCCCGCCGCCCTACGCCACTATCTACCGGAGAGCAAAGCCAAATGGATATGGCGCTGTCACGTAGACAGCTCACAGCCAGATGAGACGGTGTGGAATTTCCTGCGTCCCTACGTTGAAGAGTATGACGCGGCCGTTTTCACCACCAAGGAGTTTATCCCCAAAGACCTTCACCTAGCCAAAATGGCGACTATGGCACCGGCTATCGGCCCCTTCAGCTCAAAAAATATGTTCATTAAAAGGTATGTATGTCGGGAACTGGCGGAGAACCTGGGCTTTGATACCAATCGCCTGCTAATTACCCAGGTATCCCGCTTTGACCGTTGGAAAGACCCCTTCGGTACCATAGCCGCCTACAAATTAGCCAAAGAAAAAATACCCGGGCTCCAGCTAGCCATGATAGGTAGCTTTGCCCCGGACGACCCTGAGTCCTGGGATATGCATGCCGCTATTAGCGCTGAAGCCAATAAAGACCCCGACATCTTCGTCTTCTCCAACCTGACCGGAGTCGGCAATATGGAGGTTAACGCCTTTCAGCGAGCCAGTGATGTGATTGTCCAAAAGTCAATTCGGGAAGGCTTTGGTCTGGTGGTAGCTGAAGCGTTATGGAAAGAAACGCCAGTAGTAGCTGGTAATGCCGGTGGCATTCCTCTACAAATGACCGGCGACCTCAGCAACTACCTGGTAGATAGTGTAGAAGAATGCGCCGAGAAAATAGTCTATCTTCTGGAAAACCCGGCAGTTAGTAAACGGTTAGGTGAGGAAGGTAGAGAGATTGTTAGGCAAAACTTCCTTTTCCCCAGGCTAATTAGAGACGAACTCAGGCTAATAAAGAGCCTGGTCAGGAAATAACTATTCCTCTTCCTCCTCTTCGGTTGTTACATCCGTCTCTCTACCAATATAAGGTAACAAAGCCTCTGTCTTTCCCCGCTTGCGTAATGATGGGAAGGTAAGTTTATCAATCGCCTGGCGCAACCCTTCTAATCCTCCCGCAGGCTTTCCAGCGCCTACTTCCACGATTACGCCATCCACCCCGGCATCCCATAGCGCCTGAAGCTCATTAGCGGTCACATCTAACGGAACCGAGACTAACAAGGGCTTAGTCAGCAAGTTGGCAAAGCGCCGAAAGAGCATAAGGTGATGCCAGGTAAGAAAATAACCCGCTTCCTGTTCACCAGCAATAAGCACCGCATCTATCGGCAACTCATTAATTGCTCTCAACAGACCTTCGCTGAGCGATGCCTCTACCTGCAAAATTTTGCCCACTTCACCATCTTGAAGTATGGCCAGTGATGTATTGGCAGCAGGAAAAACCACAAAATCACAGCCAGCCTTCGCCATCTGTTTTATCCCCTCCCTTCCCACATCTCCCAGCCACCCGCCCCAGGGAATATCAGACACAACCTGAGATATTTTTTGAAGGGTTTTAGCCCCTGAGCCCGATTTAGGAATAGACAGCAGCCCAGCATCAGCCCCAGCCACATAATCAGCCACGCCGCTAACATCAGCCTGAGCTAAACTAGCCAAGAGCAGCATTTTTGGCTTTGCTGAGCCTGCTTGTGCCGCTCTAAATCCCATAGCCTGGGGCTCAGCCTGTGAAACCTGATTTAATTTATCTATAAACCGGCTCATCTGCCCTCCTACAGCCAACTCAAAACTTGCCAGCGGCGGTTTACGAATTCCAAGCCTGATGTGCCACCTAGTGTCAACAGATAGCATAACACCCTGTATGGTAAAGTATCAAGCTCCGTTTTGTATCTAGTGGTACCACCCTGTGGTGGGTGGTGCTAAACGGTTTGTTAGCAAAATGCTTGCAAAATAGCAGGCCCTCTCTAACACTGGTATGGGATTTAGCTCGCCTCTTTCGCCGGCACCAAGAGGCTATTGCCAAAATAACAACGCAGGCTCATTCTGAGCCTGCTACGGTGTATACGCGTTAAATGCCAGCTCGTAGCTATGGAGTTTCGCCCCGCAGGGCAACGGTAAGCTTGTATCACCCCATTGGCACCCAAAAATTAGCAGCAATAGCAAAATACAGGGTTAAGCTGCAGTGGAAACAAAAACTCCCATCCTTCAAGAAAGAGGGCGGACAGATGAGATTGAAGTCAACAAATAATCTCACTGAACGATTATACAATTCGCTACAACTGTAATCGCAATTTCAAAGAACACCTAACGTCGAGAAATGTGTCTAGTTTTTTTATCCTTAATTGCACATTATAAGCAAATGTGACCTCATGTGGTTTGGACTTCCGTTCAAAGGGGTAACAAACCAAGCAATTGTTGCCTTCTAGGTAGCAGGTATGTTCTGTCCTGGTTTAGCTGATGGGGGTGTGTTGAGGAAACGGGGTTAGTGTGGCATAGCTGGAATTAAGGGATGGAGACTACGGGTATTGCACCAGTATCGTCCGCTTTAGAGACGGAGGTGTTAGTTTTTGCACTATGCCCCCTAGGTATCTTCCCCAGTCCATGCAATTTCTGGTCAAAGCTACTCAACATCTGATTGAACGGCGTCCATAAGAACGATTGTCCGCTAGCCAAACCACCGCCCACAACACCGATAGCACAAACACTCCTATCATCACGTAGACAGCCTGAAGCACCTTGCCGATGCGTTGCACCATCCTCTCCACCGAATCACCCCCCCTTTCCTGTGCTTGATGCCCTCACCGTCTTTGGAACGCTTATACTCCCACTTTTCGCCTTTTTCCCCTTCTGCACCATGGTGATAGTCTCAAACAGTGGATGCACACCGATAGTAACGTCTTTAGAGATGTCCACACCACCGCCCTTAACAAGGTTGAGCTCAAGCTTTCCCTGCACACGAACCCTCTCATTGTTGGGCTTCTTCCTGAAGTCAAACTTGACATGGCAAGGGACAATTTCCATAGCTATTCCTCAAGGTGAAGATTAATGAATTGTAGTCCGCCTCGGAACAGAGGACTGACCAGAGAGTCTACCTTTTGAGTGGTTGCCAATGACATACCGGACTACAACTGTACCCGAACTCCGCTCAACAGCAACCCTGTGGTTCATCTTTGCATACACGTCAAGGGATGAACCATACGTGAGAATGTATTTCCAGCCTTTTAAGTTCATCGGATGTTCTCCAGCTTTTTGGCAAGGGTTTTCAAGACACCAAGAATTACGATAGTAGCGCGTTGCACTTCGACCGGCTCTTGGGCTAGCACACTGGTTACATAAGGGTCCCATCCGTTACGACGATGTCCTTCCTCAGTGTCGATAGGAGACGGGGAGAGATAACCAGCGAACATAAATAGGGCACTCTCCTCAAGACCCAGTGGCTTAGCAAGCCTTCGTAGAATACGTGCTGAGGGGAAACGCTGTCCTTTCTCTATGCGGCCTAGGTGTGATGAGGATACTCCTGACTCGACACTAAGCTGATGTAGTGTCAGCTCCACTGCAAGCCTTCGCTGCTTGATTATTTTGCCTAGATTCTTGTTGTTATTACTCATCGCCCCTTCGCCTACGCTTGTCTGCTTTCTGCCAATACCAGCTTGTAGTAGTCGTAATTAAGGATGTAGGGGGATAGGCTATACTCTATCCCCCTTCTTGATCCGCTATGGACTGTAAGGCATGGCGCCATTCGGGATAAACTCAAGGTCTACTCCTGGTGTAACTTCGTGGCTAAGTTCAGGGTGTGGGCCACCGTCAAGGTTAAAGCTCATCACCGCCGTATGCTTGAGCCAGACGACTTTGGTAGGATGTAGTGCTCCATCTGAAACCTTGACCAGCTCGTGATAGTGGATATATCCGCGAGAGGCATAATCCTCAACCATATCCTGAGTCCATTGGTCTATGGTTGCCTCCACGGTATAGAGTAGCGCTCCGTCCTCTGCATCTGAGGACCACCACTTGGAAGCACCCATCGGCCCCGTATTGTAATGATTGCCCAGGAGCTTGTTGCTGCCTTCTAATCTCCATGCGTGACCGGGAATGTCCTGCTCTCCGTTGGGTCCATCGGCCGGGCCTGAGAGGTAGTAGTCTTCACCATCAACCTGGATGGTAATCCCGTGGACATATTCGTCCCCGGAAGGTGGAAGAGCCTCTTCCCCGGCACACCCGACAAGCAGAACAGTAAGCAACAAAGCCAAAATTCCCGAGGTGATAAATATACGCTTTTTCATTCTCCATTCCTCCTTAGATTTTTGGTGTTATTATCTGCTTGGCTCTAAGTACATTCACATTCTATATCCTCCTTTTGCCAATCAAGATATATTCTGCATTGGTGACAGCACCCCTCCTGGCAAAGAACTAGCTTGAAGGGGCACAGCAGGCCCTTGTTATTTGCCGATGTAGTGACCATCCTTTCCTCTTTGGTCATATCGCCCTCTACCTCGGCTGCCGTTCTTACTAGCTGAGCCCTCAGTCTATAACCGATGCTTTGCTGATGACACTAGTCATCACCGGTAGCGTATTCGCCCAGGCTGAGGGCTCATTTGTCCTGGTGTTTAATATGCTCTCCTTCTTCTGACCAGGAAGAAAACGAGCAATCCTACCACAACCACCCCGGCTATAATTCCACCGATAACACGCCAGTTGAAGGGGGTGGGGGTTTATACCTAGTATTAGCGCGGTTTTTTCGTTTTCCATTTGCTGAGGAGAAGGCGAACCCATCCTATTATCGCCGTCGCTACCGAAGCCAAAAGCCTGGTTATAACCTCTCGTTTACTAACGAGGAAGCCAACCCCTCCGGCTATGGCAGTGGCTACTGAAGCCAAAAGCCTGGTGATAACCTCCCGTTTACCAACGAGGAAGCCAACCCCGCCGGCTATGGCGGTGGCTACTGAAGCCAAAAGCCTGGTGATAACCTCTCGTTTACCAACGAGGAAGCCAACCCCGCCGGCTATAGCGGAGGCTACGGCAGCCAAAAGCCTGGTGATAACCTCCCGTTTACTAACGAGGAAGCCAACCCCTCCCACTATGGCGGTGGCTATGGCAGCCATAAATCTACCGATAACCTCCTGTATATTAATAGCCGCCGGATAGCTAATA
>CAZCLE010000002.1:0-94784 GCA_964499445.1 uncultured Dehalococcoidales bacterium | reverse complement strand
GGGGAAGGGGGAGGGGAAGGATAGATAGGTATAGCAAACCATTACTTTCCCTTTTTAACCCCCCAGATTTTGATTTCAGGGCGTCATTGAGGCTAGAAAATGTAGCGCGCCTTTTTTATGCATAAGTATGATAGAATACAAATAATTCAATTTGAAAAAGGAGTGTAAAAATGATTGGAGAGACAACACCCAAAGATTCAGAGGACCTCAAAAGGCAAATAGATGCCCGGGTTAAAGATGTAAAACAATTGATTAGCCTATTGCCGGAAAGCGTTTTGGCTGATGACATAGCAACACATTTTTTTGCATTAGAGTGCTTAATTAAATCAGCTAACATTGAACTTAAACCACTTCCTTAATATTAACTAAATGTCGTCTTTTTCTTTTCCTTTTATCTTTACTGCCTTTAGGCCGGACTAGTTCTGTTTTTTAATTTTGTTATGTAGTAGGGAAGTGGTTGGGGTAAAACCAAGCGTAAAAGCCTATTTATGTGACATAAGATATAAGCAACGAACGGCTAAAATTTTATAATTTACGAACTATCGCTCCAATGCTTCAATTCTTTCCTGGACTTTCTCAAAGGCTTCATCTAATTCGTCTCCTAGCCATAATAAAGCTTTATCGTATTTAGAAAACTGCTCATCTATTAAACCTGCCATCTCTGTCATCTTCCCCCAATGGTTGCTTAAAATCTCATCAGTAACAACAGCTAGTCTAACTGAAAAGACAATAGTCAAAATTAACAATACTGTCAAGACTATATTCCAGGCTAATAACCACTTAGGCATTTATTTCTTCTTCTGGCGGTCAAGATATTCTCTAATCGCCTTCTCGGTAACTTCCCGGAGTAACTTCCCCTCTTTGGCTGCCTGTATCTTTAATTGATAATGTAGGTCATTTTTTACTGCTATTACTAGTCTATTTCTCACAGTGGTATAATTATATACCATCTCGAAGAGTTTGTCAAGTGCCTTTATAGGTATATAACCATTCAAAAGGAATTTTACCCCCCTATATCTTGATTTGGTGATTTCTGTTAGCTTCAAAAGATGTATTAAAAAAAGAAACCCTCGGTCGCAAAATGACTGAGGGTTTACGCTGCCGGCACCGGGAGCCTTATTTTCTTTTCTTTAATCTCCTGGCTATTCTAATTCCCCTGGCTATCGGGTGTTTCTTGACAAGCCTTTTAATCCGCTTCACCACCAGCCCCCCAGGTGAATTACCAGAGCATACCAGCCCCCGGCAATTAACATCGGTATCAGGAACCAAAGCCAGGGGCGCTTTTTAATATCCCGCCTCATTGTAGAAGTAAACGGCTCTGGTCGGTTACAGATGGTATGCCATAGCCAGTAATAGGCTTTATTTATTAAGGTTTTCAATCTCTTTTAACCGCCGTTCTAATTCAAAAACTCTATCTTTTAAGGGTTTAGTAGGATTACTTCTCTCGTCTGGTAATTGAAATATGAGGGATTTACCATTCCGATAATATTGGACTTCCACTAGCTTATAACCTAATTGATTATAATGTAGTGTTTTTGACTGTTTATCTGTTTTTGTAGTAAGTGTAATTACAACCATAATTTTAGTCTGTATCTACCCTTCCAAATTGCGTATATATTCTAAAATTAGAGCAATAAGCTGTATATGAAGAAAAGGACTCTAATAGGTAGAGCTGGCATAAATCCCCCTTAACCCACCCAGCTATATCCTCACTGTAGGTAACATAAGAGGCTCCGTCCTCTAACATTTCCGTGCCTACTGCCGCACCATTTTTATAAACTCTACCTTGGGCATATCTACCCCCCGCACCCACGCTATTTTTTAAATCAAACTTAATTCGTAAAGTGCTTGCCGCACCAATAGTAATTTCCTTCTTTTTAATATAAGTTTGCCCAGCTTCCGTTCGTTCTGTATCTGCGGAGGCTTGTAGTACATCATCACCTGCGTAGAGGGCAGGAGAAGGAATATCTATCTCTGTCAAGTTATTACCTACACCAGCACCTACTAAAAGTTTATTAGCCGTAGCTTCTAATTTGGTTTTGTCAAGGCGTGGTATTCTGGCGGCGTCAAAAGTTAAAGAGGTAATTTTTGTGGCAGGTAGATTTGGTATATTGGCGGCCGCTAATGTTTTGGGGTTGGTTACCGCTACCCAGGCACCACTAGTCCAGCGATAGACTAGCTCGGTATCGGTAGCATAGGCTAAATCATCTTCTACATTCCCGGTAGTCGGTAAACTAGCATAGACATCATACCAGAATTTAAGCTTTTCTACTGGTATAGAGCTTTGACTTGATTTCATTTATCCCCTCTTTAGAAAGGCATCCAGAAAGGCCTTAGCCTTACCAAAGCCGTAACCGACAATGCCGCCGATAGTAGCAAAGGATAAGGCTAGAATATGTCCGTTTATTCCCATAGATAGAGCTTTAAACTCTAAGGCGGTGATAGCTCCTACTCCGGTAACTATTAAAATAATGCTTTTCATTACATTGACGCTCCATAACTAGGACTTGAAGGGTTAGAATAGTCCGCAGCCGAAGGACTGTAACTATCTATGCCAGCTTCGCTTTTTGTCGGGGCTTCGCTGGCAACCGGGGCTTCAATTTCTATCAGTTCATACCCTTTTCCTCTTAAAGCATTGGCTATATCCCATGTAGTTTCGGCACCGCTAGGCAAAAAGTAGCTGGTTCTCAAACCCTCTTTTACAACACCTATGCTTCTTGGCATATCAGATAATTGAGGTAAGCCTGGTAATTGCTGGTTAGCTTCCGGGTTATCTTCCCTGCCGTCTTTGCCAAATATACCGAAGGGATTACCAATAATACCTTCTATAAATGGAGTTTCACCTATATCAGTTCCAAAAATAAATTCAAAAAGGCTAACATTCTCTATTAAGTCTTTAAAACCTTCCCCAAACCCTATTCCTTCAACTTTTCCAGGCTCCGGGCTGCCACCTTCATCTTTTCCCCAATCGGGAAGCCCAGGGAAATCAGGGGTTGGTAAATTACCGGTTACAGCGTCAATAATCTCCGGAAGGGTAGGGAAGCCACCGCCACCGCCGCCAGTAATACCACTAATTAACTGTTGAGGTTGAGGGAGATTAGTTACCATATTCTTTAATCCCTGGAATTGAAGGTCAAAAAGCCCCTTCATTCCCTCGAGTTGTAACTGAAATAAGCCAGCTTGAATTTTGGAGCCAATATCCTCAACGCCAGTAGGTAATCCGCTAGTTAAGCCCCCCAGGTCAATAGAGGTTATACTGGGCGCAGCTCCCCCGGTAATCTTATCCTTAATTTCCTTTGGAGCCAAAAAATAGCCGGCTACCGCGGCACCTATAACCAATAAAGCAGTATTATCTTTACTCATCTTAAAGTCCCCTGGCCACTTTATCAGCGTCAAGCGGCTGTCTTTGAAGGCTTATCCTGATAGCGTAGAGAATAGTGGCTACGGCAGCGTCTTGATTGGTAATGCGATATTGCCATATTGGGGTATCCGATAGTATGACAGTCGTGCCAGCAGGGATAAGCTCGTCAACATCATTATTGCCGTTTAATTGAAGCCTAATATCTACGGCGTCATTATTGACAACTTTAATCCAGTCTAGAGGCTCATACTTCTTTGAAGCCGGGAATTGTGTTTCCAGGCTATAATCAACACTAATACCGGCTGCGGTCGCCGGGAGCCAGAAGCTATAAAGTGGGGAGCCGTATTTATTAACCCGGTCCAACCGATTTAACTTTATGCGCTGGTAAGTAGGGATTATCTGTCTAAAAAGTGGGGTCATAATTTGCTCCATTCGGGGGAAGGGGGTAACCCCTTCCCCTATAGGATTTCCTTAAAAGGCGGTTCCAGGATTACTGATAAACAGTAATCGGTATCCGGAAGCCGGCAGCGTCAGCAGCCGTAGCAGCGGTTATCAGGCTATACTCAAGCCCGATTAGGCTATCTTCACCAACCAGGGGATATTCAACCTTCTCCGGCAGGGCAATCATCTCATTTTTATTGAGAAGTGCCGCCGTAGCAAGGGTTGTTACCGTGGCTGAATGAAGCTGGCTATCGGGTAACTCACCTACCACGATTTTGCGGGTTCGCCTGGCGTTTTGCTGAACCAGGCGCAGGGTGCCAACACTCCAATCGGCAGCGATATCCATCATAGCAAACCACATATAGCCCTGGTTCTGAGGCTGATTAGGTGAACCAAAGCCCCAATGGATTTGCTGCTGAGCGGGAACTGTCATTTCCCATATAGTTGTCCAGACACCGGCAGCACCGATAGCGCCGTAAACCTCAGCTTGGGTATCGTAAGCAGCATCACCATCTTCTACCTGGACAAAGGACTTAAAGCCCTGTCTGGCCTGGACAGTCTGCTTTGGCATTACTCCACCGAGAACGCCACCCAAGAGGTTGCCTACCAGTCCACTAGCTATTCCGTTCATTACATCACTTCCTGGGCAGGTTGAGTGCTGGCGCTAGCTCCGCTGAAAGCGCCGGACAGAAGCATAAACCCGGCAACAGTTGAAACTATTGAACCGGTCTGCCCTTTAATAACTGAGCCCGCCAATACCGGAGCTGCTAGAGCGCCGATAAGCCCGGAGCCGAATATGGCTTGGGATAGGGCAAATATGAGTCCGCCAGCAGCACCCCAGGCAAAATTGCCAAAGGCACCTTTCATTCCGCTAACAGTGGGGACACCTATGGAACCAACTTTCGCTTCACTCAAAATGCTTACCTTTCGTTTTATTGTCTAAGCCGGCACCAGTATTGCCGCCTGGTATTGCCGGGCTAAACTCTAATCGAAGTCGGAGCTACCGGTTTAAAAAAAGAGAGAAGCCGATTATTTAACCGGTAGCTCCTCTCTCGTCATAAGCATAAACCGAAGGCTAAAAGTTTGTCAAGATGTCCGTGTCAGGCGGTCAACTTTTTGCTGGTTTTAAACTCAATAGGCACCGGGGAATAAACCTGATAATCCCGCCCTGGATTTAAGACTACGAAGTGATAGGGAGCCAGGGCTTTAACCAAGTCGCCCAAGCCCTCGGACATGTCGTTGAGATATTGAATATCGTTTTTACCGGTGAGCTTAAAGATAAAAAGGTAGTGGGCTAATTCGGTCAAGTCCTGGTTTAATTGGACCGGTCGCCGGGCGGCGCCGCCAAAGACCAAGCCGTAATGCGCCCGCCAGTCGTTTATATCGGCTATAGCCTGGGGTAAGGGAGCAGGTTTTGAGGGGCAAAAGCGGTTCAACTCGTCAATGTAAATCAGCTTATACCGCCGGCAGGCCATAGCATTTCGGATTACCTGCTCTAGCTCGGCAACACTTCCCCGGTTTTTGGGAACATAACTATCATAAGGCTCATCGGAGAATTCAGCCAGGGTATCATAGACAAAGGCACTTTTACCATACTGGTTAAGGATAAAGTTCGCCAGGGTAGATTTACCGCTATCGGGAAGCCCGAAGATTTGAAAGGCTTTATTTTCCAGGTTTAACACCTTTTACCCCCTTGCTCCTGGCTATATTTAAAAACTGGTTCAAGGTAAGCGGTCTAACCTGGTCGAGTAAATCGCCGATAGGGGTATCGCCATAACCGGCAGCGATAAGATAGCCGATAAACTCCTTTATACCCGGGGAGCTTTCAGCCTTTGGTTTAGCCGGGTTTAACTGCTTAAAAGGCATTTCAGCGCCGATTGATTGGTCAACCGGCGTATTAAATTCCCCAAGCTGGCGAAATTCCCCAGCCGCCTTCATTAGCTCCCTGAAATCGGCTATAGCCCGCCTTACCTCAGTTAGAAAATTGCCGCCGCCAGGTATAGTCGCTCCGACTTCCCCAGGCTTCAATACCTGAGCGGGTTTACCGTTAACTCTCATTTATCAACCCCCAATTAAGCTCTCGGCCGCAACCAGGGCAAGGGTTTTGCCCTTTTTCAAGGGGAGTGCCGCAGTCTATACAATGATAGCTAGTGGTCGGTGCCGGTGGCGTTTCAATTTTAAGGGTTTCTGGCGATGGCTGCTTAGCCGGTGGTATTTTAGCCGGAGCCGGCCCGGGCAGCAAAGCGGCTATTTTATCCGGATGAAGTTTAGCGATGTGAGTTTCCAGGCTCCTTTTCTTTTTCAATTCTTTTTGACAATGTGGGCAAATATAGCTCATTCTAATCCCCTTTAATTTTATCCAATTCGCCCCCAAGCTGTATGCCGGGGACGGCAATATGCTCCTCAATGGTTATAGTAGTGGCCTGAACCTTGCTCTGCTGAATATTCCTGGCCAGTTCTTCCGGGATAGCGATACTGAGGGTAATAGGCGGCTTCTCGGGCTCCCGCCAGATTACTATATTTAGTCTTTTACTACTCATTTCAGCTTCACCAAAAAAGGTTCCTTTTTTAATAACCGCCTTTAGCTAGAGCGATTTAGCTTTAAAAGTCTGCGCACCTTTTTTAAAATAGACGAATGTTCCTCCGGCTTCGGACAATTTTTCTCCGGCATTGGGCGTTGAGGCGGTAAAAGGCCTTCTCTAATAGCACAACGAGGGAGAGGACAATCTGAATGGTCGGGTTGACAAAGCCCAAAATAATGTATTCGTTCAGCCTCATTAAAATTCTCGTCAATACGAGTTTTATTTTGATAGTAAATTTCACTTGCTTTAATAGAGGACATTTTTAACACTCCTTCTCCGTTTCTTTTTATCCCTGCCCCGCTTCCCGATAGGCTTCCCGTTTTTCCTGGCTCTTAATATACCGGCTTTAGTTCGTTCAGAGCGGCGCTGGCTCTCCATCTTTGCCACCCACCCGGTAAGAGCAAAAAGCAATTCCCCAAGCTCCCCTGGGGCTTCTGTCCAGGGTTCCTGAAATGATATGAGTTGAACCCCAAACTGCTTTAACCTATGAACCAGGCTCAGTATTCTATAAGCGCCTTCTCTGGATAGCCTATCCAGCGCCCAAACCAAAACATATTGAAATTTAGCTTTATAAGCGCCGTCTAAAAGCCGCTTTAACTCCCCCTGGTGTCCGGCTTTCCAGGCGGTATCGGTTTCCTGGTAAACCTCAACTATGTTAAAGCCCCGGTCTTTTGCCCACCGGGTTAAGGTTTCTACCTGGTTTTGATTATCCTGGTTGTCGGTTGATACCCGGCTATAGATAACCGCTTTCATCATTTTCAGATTACCTTATTGCTTCCCGGAGTGAAAATCAGACGGCGATATATTCCAACCACACTTTTGAGAAGCCATATTTAACATTATGGGAAAGAGCCTCCTTCAAAAAAGCGCTGAAGGCCATAGCCCCCCAGGGATAAGTCCGCACATATAAATCTTGGCGTGTTTTAATATAGAGTCTATACATTTTTGTTTAATCAGACGGGGAAATACTCCAACCACACTTTTTGAGCGCCTTCGGAAACAAAAAGAGGGCATTTCTCAAAAATGTCAATGAGTGTTTGCCAAGCCATCACCGAGTCATAGAAATTATACGCTTCAAGACTAGCGCCCACTTTATACCATACCCTATACATTTCCTTACCCCCTCGGTTTTACCCCCCTAAATTTTGATTTGGTGAGTTTATTTAGCTATAAATTCTGCTATAAAAGGACAGGTTGTCGGTCGTTCAGAAACTTCAATAGTTGCTTTTTGACTTTATACTCAAAATGTAAATCCTGGGCGATAACAACACCATTCTTATAATAGGGAACGGAATATAAAAAGCCGCCCCATCGGGTTAATCGCTGAACGACTTCGTTATCGGTAACATAAAGGCAAAGGTTCGTTCCGTAGTCTCTCAATTCCATTTTAAATTCCCCCCAATCTAATTTGTTTTCCGCCGCTCGCGGCACCGGTAAAAAGGTTAATCTGAACTCCCAGGGAGCTTTGGGGCTTAAAATTTATAGCCTTAGCGATTAAGCCGCCTTTATCCCGCCAGGGAGCCAGGAATTTATAGCCACAGCTACATTCAACGCCGATTTTGCCGTTTTTAATTACCGGGAGAAGGGGAGCGCCGTCATTAGGACATTCAGAGGGGACTTTCAGTATCATCGTCAAGCTCCTTTTCCAGTTGGTCAATTTCAGTGATAATCTCAGCGCATTTATCGTTAAGGAAGTTTCGCAGGTATCTATCGGCGAACTCATTGGCCAGGGCATAGGCGGCTAATTTCAAACTCTCCCAATCGTGGCGAAAATAGGCATAAGCCATTCTTTGTAACGGGGAGCGCCGGCAGGGCTTCATCATAGCCTCGGCGTCCCAGGGAGCAAAAAGAGCATCCAGGCGTTGAAGCTCGGTCAACCTAGCCTGGCGGTCAATCCACTTAAAAGCCCGTTGATACTGAGCCTCAACCTTCTTCTCATTTAACACCTTGCCCCGATACCAGTGTCCGTATTTATCAGGTTGTTTAACGCCTGGGTGGGGATTAGCCGGGTCGTGGGGCCGGCGCTCTTTAACCGGTGGATGGTCAACGAGGAAGGCAATATGGTTGGCTTCATCAAGGATATTAAAATTCGCCAGCTTCTTATCCTGGCAGCAATCTTGAGCCTCTTTCCGGGCGAAAGGGCTATCATAGACTGAGCCACAGATGGGGCAGAGGTATCGCTTACCGGATAGTCTCTTATAATAGCCTTTACAACTCACCGGAGCAGCCCTCTAAGGCTGGCTTTTCTAAGGCAATCAAAATTACCGCAGGTCTTAGGGATATAGTCCGGGGTATGGTCATATTCCCGGTGGCAGATAGGGCAGACTGCCTTTCGCCAGGTGATATACTTATTACCCTTCTGGCGGTTTTCAATGGCATAGCCTCTAATCACCGGCTAATCTCCTTCAATTTCCTGGCTCTCTCAATCATATATTGACAATCGCCCTTCCCGGTAAGTAGAATATCAATGGCGGTCTGGAGTTGAGTTTGCCGGTGTATCAAGATGGTGTGCCGCCGTCTCTTATTCCTGGCTTTCAATTTCCTGCCGCCTTTCTTTTTATTCCTTTAGTCCGCCCCTTTTTATCCACTCCCGGGTTTCTTCCACATTAAGGCGTAAGCTAATGTGGCAATTAACCAGCAAGCCACTATCACCTAGAGTAGTAAAAGCCTGAAACTCATAAATACCTTTTCCCCAGATTACCTGGTCTTTAATATGTCCATGCTGAGGCAATATTGCCAAGACATCTAACAGGCCAGGATATTTCTTCTTTCCTGGTAACAATCGGCTCAGTTTCACCCTTAATTTCCCCCTTTATTATGTTAAGCAAAAAGCCCTCTTTATTGTTAAGTCTAGCTTCACCCTTTACATAAGATATATAGTGCGAACCAAATTATCCACTATACACCATTTTACATAAGATTATGAGGTTATGTTGTCTTATTCCCTGTGATAACTTGCCACCTCCATCAGTTACGGTGTATACTTTATTCAGGAGACAAATATGAATGATACCTCTTTTTTAATTGCGTTGGTGGTGATAGCCCTGGTGGTTATGATTTTCGTTCCCCGCTGGTTTATGAAGCGAGCTTTCCCCAAAGTGATACGGATTTTCCGGGAGCACAATGCCATCAATGAAAAAAATGCCAAGACAGTTGTGGAACTGGGGCTCACCCCGCCAACCTTTACCCAGCGTCTATCCAGGTTTCGCGACTACAAGCCACAAGCCTTAGACCTTCTAAAGAGAGCTGATATTGTCCAGGTGACCGAGGATGGCAAGCTCTATCTCTCTGAGGACAGACTGGCTTCTTCAGGGCTTCGCAATCGTTAATCAAGCTCCCACCAGGGCTTAAAGGTATCCAACTATTCAAAAGGATTTTTAGGCGCCTAGATTTTGATTACAGAGCGTCATTTTGAGGAGGGTTAAACCGGGGAGACGGTTTGGGCCAGGGTGTGGTTAATTAGCGCTGAAAGTTCAGTTAGTCCCCATCTTTTGGTGGCTGAAATGAGCACCGTATTTTTCCCGGTTACCTCACTCCGGTGGGAAAGATAACTTATGGCTGATTCTTCATCCCAGGTCTTTCCCCTGTTCAGCAGTAAATCAATTTTATTCAGCGCCGTAATCCGGGGCTTATCCATGAGGTTAAGGTCGGCAAGAATATCCTCAACGGTCTGGCATTGCTCAGGAGCACTACGAGAAGTTAAGTCAACTACATGAACAAGCATACTGGCTTCGACCAGTTCCTCAAGGGTTGCCCTGAAGGCAGTTACAATAGTCGGCGGTAGCTTCCTGATAAAGCCAACAGTATCAGTAACTAAGACCGCACTTTTATCAGGGAGGGATAAACGTCGGGTGGTTGGGTCTAAAGTGGCAAAGAGCTTGTCCTCAACAAACACTTCAGCCTGGGTGAGAGCATTTAGCAAGGTGCTTTTACCAGAATTAGTGTAGCCAACCAGGGCTACTATAGGAATACCACTCTTCCGGCGCTGGTGGCGATATAACTCACGATGTTTCCTCACCTCTTCAATCTGCGCCTTTTGATGATGAATTTTTCGGCGAATGAGGCGTCTATCAGTCTCAATCTGGGCTTCTCCGGGACCTCTGGTACCGATACCACCGCCTAACCTTTCCAGGTGACTCCACTGCCCGGCCAGACGAGGCAAAAGGTATTGATGCTGAGCCAGTTCTACCTGTAATTGACCCTCATGGGTTCGGGCACGCCGGGCGAAAACATCTAAAATCAATGCGGCGCGGTCAATTACCTTTACCTGAAGAACCTCTTCCAGGTTTCGTTGCTGTAGCGGTGACAGCTCGTCATCAAAAATGGCTACATTATAGCTGGTGCTAGTCTTCAGAGCCAGTAGTTCGTCCAGTTTGCCTTTGCCCAGATAATGCGTTTTTGAGGGTTTGGGTAACTGCTGTATAAGCTTTCCGACCACACTAGCCCCGGCCGTGCCGGCTAATTGAGCCAGTTCCTCCATAGAGTCCTCTACCAGCCATCTACCGGCACTCCCTTTAGTGGCTACGGCTACCAGCAATGCCTTTTCTGAAGATGCTTGAGTAAGAATGGTGTTTCTAATAGCAACCTCCCTTACTAACTGGCTGGGTTTGTTTTATGTAAAGTTATTTTTTTACCTTTGGTCTAGCTCTAGGGCTACGCCACCCGGCTAGCCGTGATAAACCCTTCACCAGCAATGCATCGGGAATGGTCAGAGACAACCGCACATAACCCTCACCATTTTGGCCATAGCCTACTCCCGGGGTAACGGCTACCCCCACCTTCTCCAGCAAATCGGTAGCAAAGTCAACCGATGTATAGCCTTCAGGAACCTTAGCCCAGATATACAGACCTGCCTTAGGCGGCTTGGCTTCAAGCCCAATACTATTTAACAGCTCAACAACCAGGTCGCGGCGTTTCTGGTATATGGTATTGTGCTCCTGGATACAATCCTGGGAGCCGGTCAAAGCCTCAATGGCAGCATATTGAATTGCCTGGGGAATCCCTGAGTCCAAATTTGATTTAACCCTCTTCAGGGCATCTACCATAATAGGATTACCCACTACCATTCCTATCCGCCACCCGGTCATATTATAGCTCTTGGATAAAGAGTGGAACTCCACACCCGCTTCCCTGGCTCCATCCGCTTGCATAAAACTAACCGGCTGATAGCCATCGTAGGTAACTTCTGTATATGGACCATCGTGACAGATAGCAACGTCATGCTTATGAGCCAGTTCAACTACCCTATTGAAGAAGTCAAGGTCAGCCACGGCGCCGGTGGGGTTATTAGGATAGCTGAGCCACAGAAGTTTAGCCCTTTTCCAAATGTCATCAGGTACAGCCTTCAAATCAGGCAGAAAATTATTCTCCGCATCAAGTGGCATATAGTAAGGCTCCCCACCGGCTAAGGCAGTGCTTATCGAATAAACCGGGTAGGCCGGGTCAGGCACCAAGGCGATGTCCCCGGGGTCAATAAAGCACAGGGCAATATGGGCAATACCCTCCTTGGCACCAATAAGGGGTAATACCTCTGAATCGGCATTGAGAGAAACACCGAAGCGTCTTTGATACCATTCGGCTATAGCCTGACGCAGCTCGGGTAAACCGGCTGTCTCCGGATAGCGGTGATTAGCCGGGTCTTGGGCTGCCTCAAGCAGCCTGTTAATTATGTGAGATGGCGTTGGTATATCGGGGTCGCCGATAGCGAAGCTAATCACCTCTTCGCCCTTCGCCCTTTTCTCGGCAATCTTCCGACTAATTTCTACAAAGAGATAAGGTGGTAGATTTTCCACCCGTTTTGATATGAGATTGTTAATCAACCTCACCCCCTGTATCCCCCTCTCCTTCAAAGGAGATGGGGAAGAATTTTCTGAAGGGGCTTCGCCCCTTTAATCTACCCGTGATAAACGGTCTTCGTCTGGCCATTCTCCGGTAAATACTATCTCCGCCGGACCGCTGAGGAATACTTCGCCTACCCCATCCCACTCCACCCCCAGTATACCACCCGGCAGTTTTATGTCAACTTTATTATCTATATAACCGTGTCGCTGAGCAGCGACAGCTACCGCACAGGCGCCACTGCCGCAGGCCAGTGTCTCCCCTACTCCCCTTTCCCACACCCGGGCTTCTATCTGCTGCCGACTTATAACATTGGCTACTTCAAAGTTTGTCCGGTTGGGAAACATTCTATGTCTCTCAACTTCTGGTCCTAGCTCAGACAATGGAAAATCAGATACCGAATGTTGCCAGAAATAAACGGCATGAGGATTGCCCATAGACACCAGGTTTAGTAGCAACTCCTTACCCTTTACGCAAATATGGTAGCTTAACATTGACTTTATGTCAACTACATCCTGCCCTACCACTACTGGAATATCTTCAGCCTCAAATTTTGGTGTCCCCATACCGACCTGGATTTTAGTTAGTTTACCCTTGGCCTTATGGATTTTGGCTCTCCTTATACCAGCCATTGTGTCGACTAATATTTCCCCGGCTCCCTCGAGCTTCTTGGGTAAAAGTCCTTTATCGACAACATATCTAACTAAGCATCTTAGCCCGTTGCCACAAGCCTCAGTCTCAGAGCCATCGGGGTTAAACACACGCATCCGGAAGTCAGCAGTATCTGAAGGCAATAACAGCAGCAAGCCGTCAGCGCCGATACCAAAGTGACGGTCGCACATAGCCATGGCTAATGGTGACCAATCCTGACCCACACCGCCCGCCTCAACCAGTATAAAATCGTTTCCAGCACCCTGAAGCTTAGTAAAGTTCATATTACTTCCCAAATAAAACTACGATTTGACATGCTTTCTAGCCACTATCTTCATCCAGATGTCTGTTTGCTCCATTTTATAATGACCTTTGAATTTTGTCTGCTCCAAAACACCTCTGATTTCACTCTCATACTCATCTCTAGTGAAACCATGAATTCTTACCAGTCTTCTCAAAACCTGGTAGCGCAAAAAACCATACTTCTTAACTACTTTGCCAGCCTCTTCTTTAGGAATATCTGGGCACCCGTCATATATCCACGCCTCTTTGCCACTTTTGAGAACTCGATAACATTCATTGAATATCTTGACTGGTTTCTTCCAATGATGCAAAGAACCGGTGCTAACAATAAAATCAATTGAATCATCCTTAAAGGTAAGTTCAGCAGCATTACAAACTTCAAATTGAACATTTTTAGTAGTTTGGGCATGCCTTCTGGCGATTTTTACCATTGCTCGGCTTAAATCAATGCCATAAACCTTCAGCTGAGGTGCCCTTTTAGCAATCTCTATCGCTAAAAAACCGGTGCCTGAGCCTAAATCCACCAGAACCCCGGTTTCCATGCTACCAGCTATATTCTGAGCTAGCTCTCTCTCTGGCTTCTTGAGGATTCTTGCCGGTATGGCATTGTAAATTACGGCGCCAGGCATCGGTATTGCTTCCGGGAACATATTCTTTATAGATTTTGTTAGAGACATAAAATCCTCACCGGGTCTACTCACCCCTTATAAATCTAGCCAGTAGCGCGGTGATTTCTGAATCCAGCCGGCTCTGTATATTAAACCACTTTATCCGGTCATCCTTCAGCCGAAACCAGGCGTATTGGTGACGAACAAACCGATGGGTCTCAAACTTGATTTGCTGAATGGCAGCCGGCAAGGTCAGTTCCCGGTTAAGGAACATGCCAATTTGCTTATAACTAATGCCCGACATAGCCGGCAGATTAAAGTCATAGCCCATATTCACCAGCTTCTCCACTTCAGCCACCAGGCCTTGCTTTATCATTTCATCAACCCTCAGGTCAATTCTACGATATAGCTCTCCCCTGTCTGCGGTCAACCCTATTATCAACGTATTAAACGGCGGTGCCTCTTTATTTTGAAGCTGAGAAAAAGGGGCTCCTGCACTCCTGCACACCTCAAGAGCCCTTATTACGCGGCGCATGTTACGCGGGTCAATCCTCTGGGCGGCAACCGGGTCAGCTTTCACCAATTCCTGATAAACCTCATCCTTACCGACATCGGTTGCCTTCTTCTCCAAGCTACGTCTGAATTCTGGGTCGGGCGGAACTTGCGGTATTCCCCAGCCTTCCAGTACCGACCATACATACAGTCCGCTACCACCTACCAGTAACGGCAATTTGTTACGCTGCTGAATAGCGTCAATAGCTCGGCAAGCTAGCTCCTGATATTGAGCCAGGCTAAAATCTTCGTCAGGGTTAACTATGCTAATCAGGTGATGAGGGACAAGAGCTAGCTCCTGGGGGCTAGGTTTAGCCGTGCCAATATCCATATGACAGTACACTTGTCGGCTATCAGTGCTTACTATCTCTCCATCAAAAGTCTGAGCCAGACCAAGAGCCAGCTTACTCTTACCCACACCAGTCGGACCAACTATAGCCACCAAACGGTTCATTCTTAATAACCCTATCCCCTCTATATTTCCTTAGCAACCTACCCCCTTTATCCCCCTCCCTTGTAAGGGAGGGGGAATTCGTTATGCAAGAGAGGCTTCGCCTCTCTTGCACTCTCCTTCAAACCCTTCCTCTTAATAAGGAGAGCATAGTTTTTAGAGGGGCTTCACCCCTTCAATCTACCCCGATAGGTGCTCTCTAATTTCCGAGGTCAGCCTGATAATGCTCAAAAATTCGCTGGCTTTCAGACTTGCCCCACCGACAAGGGCGCCATCTATCTCAGGCTGGTTTATGAATTCACCGGTATTGGCCGCAGTAACACTGCCCCCGTACAGAATACGCACCTCCTGCGCCATTTCTTTACCATATAATTCAGCCAGATTACGGCGAATAAAACCGATGGTCTCATTTGCCTGCTTACCGGTAGCCGCCTTACCGGTGCCAATAGCCCAGACCGGCTCATAGGCGATAATCAGGTCGTTGGGGCGATTTACCCCGGCCAGGGCTGACCTTAACTGCCCGGTTACCACCTCTTCCGTCCTTCCCGCCTCATTTTCCTCCAACCTCTCCCCAATACATAAAATAGGCTTCAGCCCAACCCCCAGCGCGGCCAGAATCTTTTTATTAACCATCTCTCCGGTTTCGTTAAAATACTGCCTGCGCTCAGAGTGCCCGATAATAACCAATTCACACAGGTCAGCCAGCATCAGCGGGGAAATCTCCCCGGTATAGGCTCCCTTCTCCTCAAAGTACATATTCTGCGCTCCCAACTTTATTGAGGTGCCTTTAATTAGCTCCCCTACCGCAACTAGCGAAATGAATGGGGGACAAATTACCTTGTCAATATTATCTATCTCATCAAGTTCGTGGCGCATTTCACTGACCAACTCTACGGCTTGGCTTACCGTGGTATTCATCTTCCAGTTACCAGCAATCATCGGCACCCGCATTTTAGCCCCCTAAAGAGATTGCTCATGACCCTATCTGCTTATGGATGACTACAACTAAGCCCCGAATTTATTTAGCTTCAGAGCGTTAGCCATAGCTAAAGGCATAATCTGGGTAGCGGGAAAGCGCCCCAGCCCACCAGAAACACAAGCCGACTCGGAAAACTGGCTTACCTTGTCAGGACGGCACCATTTAGAATACAAAAGAATAGGTACCGGGTGCCAGCTATGCCCTTTAAGCACTGCTGGCGTGGAATGGTCACCAGTAACCACGATGACATCGGGCTCCAGGCTTATTAGCTCGGATAGAGCGTTATCAACCTGTTCTATAATTCTGACCTTTCGGTCAAAGTCACCATCTTCACCAGCGCTATCTGTTCCTTTGATATGTAAGAAGAAAAAGTCATAATTAGCGTAGTTCTGTTTTAGTGTCATAAATTCATCTTCAATACTAATTCCTGTCTCCAGAATCTCCATACCGACCAACCTGGCTAACCCCCGATACATTGGATAGCTGGCAATGGCTGCCGGCTTCAATTTATAAACCTCACCCATAGTCGGCAATTGAGGAAGCCTGGAGAAGCCGCGGAGGAGAACCATATTGGCGGGATGATGCCCGGCCAGGGCTGTCTTCGCCTGGGCTATAAATTGATTGGCAATACCAGCCATCCCATCAGCTTCGGGACATAGGGCGGTAACCACCACCGGAGCTACTCCTAGCTGCTGGGGGTCAGAACCGCTGACGTCAGGGATAAGACCCTGCCCCCGAAATACCACTATAAAGCGGTGCTCCCTAACCGGCCAAACCAGAATTTTGACCTTATCTATTACCAGTCCATCCAATAATTGGCACAGTTCGGCACACTTCTCAGTAGAGATGCGCCCTGCCCTGCGGTCAGTAACTAAACCCATCTCATCCGTAGTGCAGAAGTTGCCCCGAGCCGCCACATCCCCCGGCCGAAGGTCAAAATCCACACCAATTGCTTCCAATACCCCCCGACCAATATTAAAACTGACCGGATTATACCCAAACAAAGCTAAGTGACCGGGGGCACTACCTGGAGTTATCCCCGGGCTCACCGGGTCAATAAGGCCACATATACCTTTAGCCGCCAATTGGTCGAGATTCGGGGTATTAGCCGTCTCCAGCTCTGTCTCACCTGTTTCTGGACTGGGCAATCCACCTAAGCCGTCGATGACTAATAACACAATTTTGGTAGGCGAAGGCCTAGAAATGGATTTTATTAACTCCAGATTAATCATATCAACCTCACCTTTCGTATTCCCCTCTCTTTCAAAGGAAAGGGAGAAGAGCACTTTGAAGGGGGTGTACTACTTAACTTTACTCCTGATTATGGTTTTTTATCAAGCAGTACTTCCACGCCAGGCAGTGCTCCGCCACCTAAAAATATAAGCGACGCACCGCCCCCGGTAGAGATGAAGGTCATCTTATCGGCTAATCCCAACTCAATCACTACCTCAGCAGTAGAGCCTCCCCCCATAATCGTAGTGGCGTTAAGATTGGATAAGAGCTTGGCTATAGTCTGCGTTCCTTGAGCAAATTGAGGTATCTCGTATATGCCCATAGGACCATTCCAGAAAACGGTTTTACACCGGCGTAATTCTTTGTAGAAGCTCTTAACGGTTTGGGGGCCTATATCTACAATACTCCAGCCAGGTGGCACATTTTTTATAGGTACTACTTTGACCTCAGCTTGGGCACTAAATTCATCAGCAATAACCACATCCACTGGTAATAGCAACTGCACTCCGTTTCCTGCCGCCTTTTCCATTAACCCGGCAACAGTATCCAGACGGTCAGGCTCAACTAATGATTGTCCTACCTCGCAGGATTTAGCTTTTAGGAAGGTAGCCGCCATACCACCACCGATTAGAAGATAGTCCACCTTAGCCACAATATTTTCGAGCATGCCCAGCTTGTCACTCACCTTGGCTCCACCAAGAATGGCGGCAAAGGGGTGAGCTGGATTTTTTAAAATACTGCCCAGGGTATTAAGTTCCTTCTCCAATAGCAGACCAGATACCGCAGGAAGATATTCAGCCATCCTAACTATTGAGGCATGGCTTCGATGGGAGGTTCCGAAGGCATCATTAACGTATATGTCAGCTAACCTAGCCAAGGCTCGAGCAAAGAGAGGGCTGTCCATCTCCTCAGCAGAATGAAACCGAAGATTTTCCAGAAGCAAAACATCACCACTCCTCAAGCTTTTTACCGACTTCTCCACTTCAGCACCAATGCAATCTTTAGTAACTCCAACCTGCTGCCCTAATAATTGTGATAGACGTTGGGCAACAACCGTTAGCCGTAACTTATCAACTACTTCACCTTTAGGTCGACCCAGATGAGAAATCAGGATAACCTTTGCTCCCTGGTCAATAAGGTATTTAATAGTAGGTAGTGCTGCCTGGATACGGCTATCATCAGTGATAACCCCGGTTTTTTCATCTAGAGGAACGTTGAAATCGACCCTAACTAAAACCCTCTTGCCACTAACCTCCACATCTCTGACTGTCATCTTAGCCACTTGTCCCTCCTATGAGGCAGATACAAAAATATCAGGCACAAGCTCAAGCACCTGATATTTTAACTCGGCTTCTATAATATATGAGCCATATATCTTTAATATCGTTTATTAATCTCACCCCCTTAATCTCCCCCTTCAAAGAGGGAAAGTTGACCACATACTAGCAATGTAGTTGAATAATTGTCAAGAGACAACCCCTAAAGAGGTAGTTGAACATTCTCCTAAATTAGCTTGACGCTATAACGCCCATTTGCTACACTCCCACAGGGGTCTTTTTTGAATAATAATTGTAAAGGAAAAGTGTGTCCCCTGAAGAGCTTCTCGGTTTTAGTCTTTCTAGTGTCCTGAAAGTGATCGGCATTGCCGCTTCACCTATAGCTGAACTTCGAGTCGCAATACCTTGGGCTATTTGGCATGACTTCCCATGGTATTATGCCTTTGTGTTAGCTGTCATTGGCAATCTGCTGCCGGTGCCTTTTATTCTATTATTCCTTAATGCCATTTCCAGACTGCTAAGCAAGATAGGTTTTATTGACCGATTTTTGCATCGGCTCTTTGAACATACCAGGCGACGGGGAAGAATTGTGGAGAAATATGAGCGGATTGGCTTGGTGTTATTTGTTGCCATCCCTCTCCCAATCACCGGCGCCTGGACAGGCTCGCTGTTGGCTGTCCTTTTCGGTCTAAAATTCAAGCATGCTCTCTTGTCTATCTTCATCGGGATATTAATTGCTGGCACAATTGTTACCTGTGCGACTCGCCTCGGATGGGCTATTTTTGGCTCGTGAAAAGCCTGGGTAAAACCACCTTGACCTACCTTAAAGCCTGTGCTACATTTGAGTAGTAAACAGCCTGTCCCTGTAGCTCAGACGGACAGAGCAGCTGCCTTCTAAGCAGCGGGTCGTGGGTTCGAATCCCTCCAGGGACGCTTTAGCTAGGAAAGGCGGGTGGCTGACCGGCTACATACTGAGAGGTCTTTCAACCTCAATAAAGGTCATTAGCTACATCATCAAGACCTAGTTCTAAGAGTTTCTGTCGGCTCGGTTTCCCGGTATTGATATCCCAGTCCATTGCCTTAAGATATTCCTTCACCTGCGTATCAACGTCAATGGTGACACCGGCAAGTGGACCTCTTTTCAAAGGGGGCTTACCAATAGCTCTATCCGGAAGCTTAAATTCCAGGGGATTCAACCCCTCACGAATATTAAAGGCTTGCCTGAGATTACCGATTCTCTCCCCTATCTTAAATAAATCATCCAGGGTGTATTCCCACCCAACAATGGCGTTCATAAATTCCGGTATAGAATTGAAATCTATATTCAGATAGCCTAACAGACAAATCCCAGACGAGTTAAGTATGTGAAAAAGGTTATGCATTTTGGCCGACCATTCCCCTTTACCACTATAATCATACCTATCATGGTCGGGGAAATCTAACCCGGTTATTTGTCCGGTAAATCTTTCAACATAAGCAAACCCCCCTTGCGTATGCCGGCCCGGCGTAGCGTCCATACTATAAGAGGTAGCATAACCCGGAGCATTTCTCATACCATGCATGGGGAATTCCTGCCCCTGAACCTGCATAGCATACTTTTCGGCACCTTTCCCTATCTTCCCGGCGGCGACCCGGCTACCGTCAGCAAGTATGGCACCAAAGCCCTCTCTCTTAGCCATCATTTCAAGGATAGCTATCATGGCTTTTGGATTGCCCCAGGTTAATTCAATTCCCCCCAGGTCTTCCCTGGTGATAATCCCATTTTGGTAGCACTCCATGGCAAAGGCCATGGTGCCTCCGACCGAGAGGGTATCCAATCCGTAGTCGTTACACATAGCATTTAGCTTTATTATTGATTCTTTATCCTGGTTCAAGCACATTGGCCCGAAGACAGCCAGGGTTTCATACTCAGGTTTACCACATTCGTCCACCTTATAAGGTCCGCTGTCTATTTTTACAATACCGCCACAAGCGATGGGGCATCTATAACAGCCGTGTCTTCTCACCTGATAGCTAGTAATAGTGTCGCCAGTTAACAGGTCAAGGTCAGGATAATCAACCTCACTAACACCAGCCCAGTTCTTGACGGCAGAATCGCCCTTCTTTATCGCCCCCGGGGTAAAACCACAAGTGCCAAATTTACTAAGTACTTCAGGTATATGGCGTCCCTTCAGCTCATCCCTATATTTCTTTCTCAGTTCATTTGCCCTACTCGGGTCTTGTACCGGGATTTTATTATGCCCAATCACCGCCACCGCTTTTAGCTTTTTAGAACCCATTACCGCCCCTAAACCCGACCGAGCCGCTATTCTTCCACTATCGTTAACTACACCCGAGATTAGTGAAAGATTTTCTCCAGCTTGACCGATACCGGCAATGCTCGCCTCCTTCCCCAGTTCAGCTTTAAGTAACGCTTCAGTCTCAACACAACCCTTCCCCCAAAGCCACCCAGCATCTCTTAGCTCCGCCTTGCCATCACTAATAAGCAAATATACTGGTCTTTCTGAAATGCCCGAAAAGAAGACGGCATCATACCCGGCAGATTTAAGGACGGTACCAAAACGCCCCCCGCTATTGGCATCTCCCCAGGTTCCGGTTAATGGTGATTTGCCCACCAGTGTATATCTGGTCCCGGTCAGGGCAGGAGTCCCGGTCAGGGGGCCGGTGACAAAACCCAGGGTGTTACCTGAACCTAGCGGGTCAACCTTAGCTTTTTGCCGACTATATATAATCCTAGCTCCAATACCATAGCCACCGATGAAATCGGCATAAAGTTTATCCTCCAGAGTTTCCTCGTTAATCTTCCGGCTAGAAAGCTCCACATAAAGGATTTTCCCTATATACCCTCCATATCGGTCACTCATCGGTTGTTCTCCTTTTCTTTATCATCCCTATGGCATTATCTGAGGCAGTATCTTACCAGGCATTCTCCCAAATCTGTCTAGAATCATCCAGGGTGAGTGGCTTCGGGTTATTAGCCAGGAGCCGAGTAACATTTAAGGTAGCCGCTGCCATTTCCTCCAAGGCTTCCCTGGGTACTCCCAGCTCACGTAGATGGAGGGGAATGCCAATATCCTTAGTCAGGGTCTTAACCGCTTCTACTCCCTGCTCGGCTGCCTCTCGAAGAGAGAGCCCCGGCGTCTTCACTCCCAATATCTGGGCAATGTTGGCATACTTGGGCAGGCTGGCAGGCAGGTTAAACTCCATAACATAGGGTAATAAAAGGCCGATGGCTACCCCATGGGGCACGTGAAACCGCGAACCAAGGGTATGGCCAAGGGCATGGACAGCGGCTCCACCAGCGTGGGCAATGCCAATGCCGGCGAAGAATGCCCCCTCAGCCATATGACTGCGTGCCGCCTTATCCGAACCATCAGCCACCACCGTCCTGATGCTACCCGCAATAAGTCGTATCGCCTCAAGCTCCAGAGCATCAGTAAAGTTGCTGGCGTTGATGCTAGTATAGGACTCAATAGCGTGAGCGAGGGCATCTATCCCGGCAGCGGCAGTAATCTTCGGTGGGCACCCGTAGGTAAGAGTGGGGTCCACCAGAGCCAATTGGGCCAGCAGGTAGTGGCTCACCATTCCCATTTTAAGCCCTTTCTCTGGGTCGTCAAAAATGGCGACCTTAGTTACCTCGCTCCCCGTTCCCGCCGTTGTCGGCAGCAGGAACATAGGGATGCCAGGTCCAGGAACTTTCTCAATTCCAACATAATCTTGGCCATTTCCACCATGAGCCAAAAGGACTGAGAGCCCCTTGGCGGTGTCTATGCTCGAGCCCCCGCCAACGCCTACCAAGAGGTCGTAACTGTTCTTGCCAAGTTCCTTAGCTATAGCATTCAGCCTGGGCAATGTGGGCTCCGGTTCCGCCTCAGAGAAAACCTCCACCGAAAGCTTAGCCCGGGACAACTGCTCCTTCACCGGGTCTACCAGCCCGGCTTTATGAACCCCGGGGTCGGTAACAATAAGAGCCTGCTTAGCCCCAAGCTTGTTAGCCTCATCCCCAAGGGTATCCAGAGCGCCCACGCCAAAACGGATTACTTTCGGGAAGGTAACCTGATAAACCTCCATTTTCACTCTCCTTCTATCAGACTGGCAAATAGAATTTTATTTAACTCTTATCCTCTCTTATACTCGGCTTTACCTTCCTGGTAGAGGTCTCCGCCATAGATATCATTTACCACGGTGACAGGGAAATCCTCTACCTCTAATTGTCGGATTGCCTCTGCTCCAATGTCTTCGTAAGCTACTACCTTTGCCTTCTTGATGCTCTTTGACAGGAGAGCACCGGCACCACCAATAGCGGCCAAGTAAACCGCCTTGTGTTCTTTCATGGCATCTTTCACCGCTGGCGAGCGGACTCCTTTGCCTATCATCCCTTTAAGACCTCTGGCTATCAGGCGTGGCGAGTAAGCATCCATCCGACCACTGGTAGTAGGACCAGCCGAGCCGATGACCCGCCCCGGTCTAGGCGGAGTGGGACCCATAAAATATATTGTCTGTCCCCGGATATCAAAGGGCAGGTCGCACCCGCTATCCATAGCCTCAACCATTCTTTTATGAGCGGCATCACGAGCCACATAAACGACGCCGCTAATCAGAACACTATCTCCCGCTCTAAGGTCTCGTATCGTCTCATCATCCAGGGGTAAGGTAACTCTCTTTGGCATCTTGACTCTCCATCTTAAATTACTTTAGTCACCTGACTTTATTACCTCAACTGTCCCCTTGTCACCGTCAACCTTTACCCGGTCCCCGGTCTTAATCACCTCCAGCGGATTTTCATTGAGTCTATCCACCATAGGCATATCGGCTACCATCGCCGCCGCAGCCAGAACCGGTTCAGCCTCTATACAGACTATTGCCCTGGGGCTCTTCTTGAGTTTCATAGCTCGATAGGTATTCAAGGGACCGCGTGACGAGCCTTTTCCGGTGGCACATACCAGTATCTTATCAACCAGGCTCTTCCCCTCAAGTCCAGGAGTTTTAATCAGGCAATTTCCCGTAACCGGGTCAAAATCGCCTAAAAATGAGAAGGCACCGTTATATACCACTGCCTCACCCTCTACCCTGCCCCCGTTTATTTTATGTCCTTTAAGCTTCACCTAAGCAGCCCTCCATTTCCCGGTTATGGCGGCATCTATACACTGCTTCATACTCCCGTAGAGAAGTTTGACTTTGCCCCCGCTCGTCCTTGCCGAATAGTGAGCACTCCGTGCTGAGTTAGTGGCGGTAATCTTCACCCCCAGCTTGGGACCTAACAGGTTAAAGGGGTCCTGCGAACCCAGGCAAGTGTTAGTGAAAACACCCCCAGCTTGTTTAATAATATCTACATATCCCATGGCTTCAGCCAGAACATACATTTGCTTGGCTGTAGCCACGAATAATCGCACATCAGGATGAACCTTCTTCCCGGTCAAAAGCAAGGCAATATTCCTGAGTTCGGTAATTGAGCAATGAGGACAGCCAAATTTAACCAGGTCAACTTTATCACTATCAGCGGTAGTTAACCTATCCACCGCCTCTTTTATATGGTCTCTGCCTACGGTGATTACCTCTTCAGGCTTACCTCCGCCCAAAGCCTCACCTAAGGTTCGAGCCTCCGGGGTAACCCCTACCACATGGCATATATTAGTAGCTCCAGAAACTGGCATTGGTGAGGCAAGATATCTAAATTGTTCCAAGGTAAGCGTCTCGGGCAGACCATTAATAACCACATTTTTACTTCCCGTCTTGCCACCAATATAGTAACCCAGAGCCCCGTAGTCGGTGCTGGTAAAATTCTCCAAATCAAGGTTATCTAATTCAACCAAAACTTGAGCATACCGGTTCTCCTTAACTGCCATCCCCATGTAGGGAGCCCTACCGGTAACACTGGTGGCTACATTGGCCGGTACACTATCACGGCTGCCGCAAGCGCCAAACATTGAGGTGCAGGTAACCGCCCCCGAGGTGCCACCCCAGGAAATCACATCTCCCATCTTGGGTAAATTACCAACGTAAAAAGGAATGCAAGTATAGGTGAGGAAATAACCAAGCCTCTTAAATATGTCTTCTATTTTGCCCCAAGGTCCCCCATGGATAAACTCGTATATATCATAACTCTCGGGAAGACCTATCCGCTTACAGCCCGCAGGGTCGAGTACATCTGGGTAGGCATTAGGATGAGTAGTAGTGGTTACCTGGCACTGACCAGCGCCTTCGGTTAACTCCAAAAGCATATCATACGGCACGGCACAATGGATATGAGCACTCTGCGCCCTAACCATCCTTTCGGCATCAAAGGCTTCACCAAGCTTGACCAGCAGCTCCATTGACCTTTGTATACCAGACCCATATTCCCCACCAAGCATCCCCTCCTCTTCCTTGGTCAAAAACATCGGTCTTCCCCCTCTATAACGAGTTATAGCTGAGTCTTATGTCAACTATTTATTGCCTCGGCTCAAATAGTTGCCTCCTTATGCCGAGCCGAATGACATTGCAGGTTAACCGCTACCGGCAAGCTAGCTATATGGCAAGGGAAAACCTCAATATGAACGGCAAGCGCCGTAGTTCTGCCACCATATCCCATTGGTCCGACGCCTAGATTATTGACCCGTTGCAAAATTTCCCTCTCCAGTCCAGCAGCCTCAGCATCCGGGCTGGGTTCGCCCACTTGGCGTAATAACGCTTTCTTAGCCATCAGCATAGTCTTGTCCACCGTCCCCCCGATACCCACCCCAACTATTACCGGAGGGCAGGAATTAGGTCCAGCCGCATCTACAGTATCGACCACGAAGTCTATGATTCCCTGACGACCACTGGCGGGTAGCAACATGCCCAGACGAGACGGATTCTCACAACCGCCGCCCTTGGGCACTACGGAAATTTTAAGCCTATCGCCGGGGACAATGTCAGTATGAATGATAGCCGGTGTATTATCACCGGTATTGACCCTTGCGGAAAAAGGCTGGCGCACCATAGACTTACGTAAATAGCCTTCGGTATACGCCAGCCGCACCCCTTCATTTATCGCCGAGTAGAGGTCGCCACCGACTATGTGGACATCCTGCCCCAGCTCCAGAAAGACTACCGCATCTCCCGTGTCCTGACATAGGGGCACTTCCCCCCGACGAGCAATGTCTGCATTTTCCAGGATTCTATCCAGAACCTCGCGTCCTACGGGTGATTCCTCAATTTCTCTAGCTTGCTTGAGAGCAACTAGCACATCGTCGGGGAGAGAATAGCACGCCTCTTGAAATAGACAGGCTACTGTCTTGGTCACTTCTTCAACACTAATTTCCCTCATATTGACTATATTCCTTTACTAATTAGATAGTAGACAAGTCATAACCGCTGAGCGATAAACCTGGACTGTTTACCCTTCCACATGATTAGACCATCTTCAGGGTTTGGGGTTAACAATGTGTATCCATCTATACGATTAGTGAGGTTACATCCTATCGAGGGAGATTATACCGTCTTTGGAGTTGGGGGGCAACATTGCGTATCCTTCCGCTACTGTCCTTCAGCATCACTAGCTACTTTACTGGCACTCTATTTCTTCTTTTCCCTTTCCATTTTGAGTTCATGGTAACTCCTGACTATCTCCTCCACAGAGGCTTCATCCTCTAAGGTGGTTAAATCGCCAATCGGTAAATCGTTAGCTACCGCCTTCAACACCCGCCGCATTATCTTGCCGCTCCTCGTCTTAGGTAGCTTAGACACGAAATATATTTCTTCAGGGGTGGCTATAGGTCCTACCACGCGCCGCATGTGGTCAGTCAGCTTCTTCTTCAGGCTCACTGAAGGAGCGCTTCCCTCTGTGGGTATGGCAAAAACTATGATGCTCTCACCTTTCACTGGGTGTGGCTTGCTCACCACCGCCGCCTCAGCGACCTGAGGGTAGGAGACGGCAGCATCCTCTAGTTCAGCCGTACCTATCCTGTGCCCGGCAACCTTAAGCACCTCGTCAGCCCTCCCCAGAATCCAGAAGTATCCATCCTTATCCCTTACCGCGTAGTCACCAGTGTAGAACATGCCGGGAAATGTTGACCAGTAGGCTTTCTTATACCGCTCCGGGTTGCCGTAGATGCCGAGCAGCATCCCTGGCCATGGTTTTCTTATTACCAGTAGCCCTCGCTCTTCGGCGGCAACCGTCTCACCCTTTTCGTTGACTACAGCCGCATCCACTCCGGGCAGGGGGAAGGTTGCTGAGCCGGGCTTCAGTGGAACACACTCTATTCCAGGGGCAGGCGATATCATGATGCCACCAGTTTCTGTCTGCCACCAGGTATCAACTATGGGGCACCCCTCCCCACCTATATGCCGGTAATACCACAGCCAGGCTTCGGGATCGATGGCTTCACCAACACTCCCCAGCAGCTCCAGGCTGCTCAGGTCATGCTTCTTTGGCCAATCCTCGCCATACCTCATGAACATCCTTATAGCAGTGGGGGAGGTATAGAATATGGTAACCCCGTATTTTTCGATAATATCCCACCACCTATCAGCCGTCGGAAAATCAGGGGCTCCTTCGTAAATAACTATGGCTGCCCCGTGCGCCAGCGGGGCATATACTATCGAGCTATGCCCGGTAACCCAGCCCACATCAGCGGAGCACCAGTAGACCGATTCTTCCTTCAGGTCAAAGACCCACTTATAGGTAGAGTAATTATAGACAAGATAGCCACCGGTACTTTGGATAATTCCTTTAGGCTTGCCTGTAGTACCCGAAGTGTAAAGGATATAGAGCGGATGCTCCGACTCAACTGGCTCAGGTTCAACAAAAGACGCCGCCTTACTAAGTAGGTCATCGAGCCAGAAGTCTCTTGACGGCTTCATACTAACCGGCACACCAGTTCTCTTGACCACGATGGTCTTTTCCACGGAAGGGGTCAGGGCAACAGCCTCATCTGCTATCTCCTTAAGTGGCACCACCTTCCCCCTTCTGAAGCCACCATCGGCGGTTACCAGCAATTTGGCTTGTACATCGTTGACCCTATCGGCCACAGCCTGAGCACTGAAACCGGAAAAAATGACAGTGTGTATAGCCCCAAGCCTGGCACAGGCAAGCATAAATATGGGGAGTTCAGGTATCATAGGAAGGTACAGGGCTACTCTATCTCCTTTGGTCACCCCGGCACGTCTCAATAAGGAAGCAAACTTGTTGACCTCGCTGTACAGAGTCGAATAGCTAAGAACCCTGACATCTCCTGGCTCGCCTTCCCAGTATATGGCTACCTTACTCCGTCGCCAGGTCTTAACATGACGGTCAACGCATATATAGGATGCGTTCAGTTGCCCACCGATAAACCACCGGGCAAAAGGCGGCTCCCATTCCAGTACCTTGTCCCAGGTCTTAAACCAATCGAGCTGGCGTGCCTGCTCCGCCCAGAATGCCTCCGGCTCTTTTATTGACCTCTCATAGATAGTGAAAACCTTCTTTAAAGGCCAATATCTCGTTTCAAAAGGCAATGATAAAGGTGACATATCTTAATCCCGTTTATCCCGTTTTAGTCCCCCTTCTCCTCTTCCTCTAGCAGGTCGCTGAACACATTGGTATGATATATTTCATGGTCCCTTATGCGGAGGAGAAGCTTTTTCAGGTCAGGGTCTTCAGTCTCCTTAGCGGCGCGGTCATATGCCACCGCTACCTCTTGCTCAATTTTGATGTCAGCTCGGAGCATGTCGGCAGTCTTGGTCGACTGGTCAATCTCGGTGTGCTCAATCCTTGGATTGCCGCTAATATCGACTATCTTTTCTGCCAACCAGCCCAAGTGCTGCATCTCATTGATGGCTTGGTCTTCCATCTCCTTCTTAACGTCCTTATTGGGTGACATGTAGGATTGAAACAGATACTGGAGGATGACTGTATATTCATGCTCGATGCCCCAGTTGAGAGTCTGGACAAGCTTGTCGGTACGACTGCCCCTCACATCCTTGGCACTTTCCCTCCGTGCCTTATCTACAAAGTGTTTGAAATCGCCGTGGTGCGATTCTTCATCAGACAGGATACGCTCCAGCAACCGCTTAATTTTAGGGTCATCAATGAGCTTAATATGCTCCCGATACAGACTTATGCCATCCTCTTCCAGCAGCACATCGTTGTTCATCCAGTCAGCCACTGACTCGCCACCCATACGCATACTCCCCCGCTCCAAGCTGGGAGTGCCGCCCAGTTCAACTATGGTCTCCGCCAGCCAGTCCAGATGACGCATTTCCTCTCGGGCGAGTGCTTCAATCTCGCAAGACATCTCACCCTCACCCATAGCATAAGCATGGGTCAAATACTGAATAATAGCCCCATGTTCACCTTCAAGGTCCTGGTTTAGTAATTTAATAATTTTATCCTTGTCCATCTAACCCCTCCGTAATTACTCCTCTTGTCTGCCCAAACTCCTGGTCATACGGACTATCCACTTCCAGTGCACAATCACATGTATCACCACCACCACTAATAGTGCCACCCCAACCCAGTTATGGAGGTCAAGCCAGGTGTGTCTTTCCCACAAGAAGGTAGCTTCGGTAGCCAATCCACCCCTGCCCCCCATGTAGCCTCCGTCTCCTCTAGGCAAAACCAGCCACAGAACAAAGCCAGATACGACCTCCAACAAGGCCAGTAGAAACATTAAGGAGAATACAAGATAGTTTCTTGTCGCCTTCCTTATGTAGTACCTCATCTCAGCTGGATTTCCACAAGCCGTGGATACTGCAATACTCTCTAGCTACTACTTTTTGTGGTCTAATTTCAAACTCTGCTTCTGGCTTATCCCCCGGCTTGAGAAACTTACGGTAAATGTCGCCATCGGTGATTACCTCCACCCACTCTATATAGTGCTTTCCCTCCATCGGGTGAGGGACATCGCCAACCTTGACCTTCATTCCTCTGTCTGTTGTTTCTATAACCGGCACATGCTTTTCCTGACCGACATCCGCTGCCTTCTCCTGAAGTAACTCCATGGGCTGCCCGCAACAGACCAGCTCTCCCTTCCCGGTATGCAACACTTCAACAATGTTGCCACAAACATTACACCTGTAGACCTGTCTTAGTGCTGTCATTTTTACTATCCCCCTCTATTCTATTTTTTCAAACTTGCTCTTGGCCGCCCCGCATACCGGGCATACCCAGTCATCAGGTATCTCTTCAAAAGGCGTTCCTGGTTTGATACCCCCATCGGGGTCACCCAGTTCCGGGTCATAAATATAGCCACAAACAGAACACCTATACTTGGCTACTTTGATAGCTTCTAACTTCTTCTCCTCAACATAAACTGGGGCAGTCTTGGGAGTAGTGCCCCGCTTAACCAGATGATAATAGTCGTAAGTCATAATTTCGCCTTCTCTAATAACATCGGCTCCTACCAGCTCACCAATAAAAATAGTGTGAGTTCCCACGTCTATCTGTTGAATTACTTTAGCTTCTAGATAGGCGATGGCGTGGTCAATAACCACCGGGGCTTGGGTCTCACCTATTTTATAATCAATGCCCTCAAGTTTATCTATGTCCCTACCTGACTTGAAGCCAAAGTGACCGATGAAAGAGAGGGGAGTCTCCCGGGAGAGGACAGAAGCCGAAAAGACCTTGCTTTCGGTGATAAACTCGTGGGTTAAATTATTCTTATTGATACTTACGGCAATAGTCGGCGGCTCAGAAGTTACCTGAAACACGGCGTTGGCAATTTGCCCATTAAGCCTGTCTCCCTTTCTTGAGCCTACCGCATATAGACCGTAACTTAACTTGTGTAAAGCCTTAAGATTCATTCCCCACCTCCCCTACAAATTATGTTAACTAATTTCAATTACATGAGCTCTTCTTCGCTGGCTTCAATAGCCTGCTGCAATTCGGCACTGAGCAGGGGTGGCAGTCCCTCAATATCTACCCTGAGAAAGCCCCTAATTATAGTAGCCGTAGCCTCAGTTCGATCCAGTCCCCGAGCCATCAGATACTCCACCTCCTCTTCAGCAATCTTACCTACCGCAGCTTCATGGGACAGGTCAATGCCAGCCAGTGTACCCTTTAGCTCTGGTATGGCATGAATCATGCCTTTTCCCTGTAAAATCAGTCCCCGACATTCAAGGTGACCCTTGACATCGGGAGCATTACCTTCTATGTAACCTCGAGCAATTATGTCACCACCAGTAGTTATCGCTCGTGATATGATTTCTGTCTTGGCGCCTTTAGCATTGAGGAGTACCCGAGAGCCCACATCCAGTGATGACCCCGGGGCTGCCACCAGAATACTACTAAATCTGACCACTGCATTTTCCCCGACGCATTTGGCCACAGGATACATTTGCAGCGAGTGAACCGGCTTCATAAGTACATAGTTACTAAGAAATAAGCCATCCTCTTCCACGATGACGGCGGTGCGGGGACGAACCGCTACCTCTGGATTCCAGCTATGTATCATAGTGAAGGTAACCTTGGCTCCTCTCTTTATGTAAAATTCAGAAACCCCCAGGTGCAGTCCTGGTTCCTCTCTGGAGGCAGTGGTGCATCCGGTGATGATATGTAATTCTGAGTTCTCTTCAGCAATGATGATATTGTGCACATTCTGAGCTAGCCGCGCTTTTGCCAGATAGAGGCAAGCCTGAACCGGGAAAACAGTTTTATACCCAGGTAGAGCTCTGATAAAGTAACCATTGTTCTGATTCAACTCTATGTTGGCGGTGTACTTATCGGTATCTACGGCTACTGCCTGCCACCAGTAGTCTGACATCCAGTCATACTTTTCTAAAGCTTGGCTGGTCGCCATTACTTCTATACCCTCTTGCCTGGTTGAACTGTGAACCGGGGTATTATCCATCTGGATAAAGGTTCCTGACCTCTGGCTCACATCATCCAAAATGACTCCGGCTTCCAGCATCTGCTCCTTGGCTCGGGTGGGAAGTTTTGACGGGTCAGTCTGGTATGGCTGCTCCTCAGCCGAGTCAGCATAAACAGCCAAATCTATATCATCACCAAGGGCAGCTGATTTAGCTATTGCCGCTTTAGCTTTATCTTTATACGTTTTAGCGGATTTCACTTCACTCATTTTAACGCCTTCCTCACCATGCACTTGATACACTCCCCATAGCCTTTTTCCTTAATGGTTTTCAATATCTCGTGAGGGTCACCCTCACAGCCTATCACACCATCACACATAACATAGCCGGTGCGGGCATCAACATAGTTTAGAATATGACCGGTATGGGTAATGATAAACCCCGAGCACCGTCGGAAACGTATCGGGCAGTGTTTCTCCAGCAAGTCGTTTATTAGTTCACCTATCAGGACTATATTTACCAAGTCAACCCCAGACTCTGGCTCATCTAGTAAAGTCAACTCTGGCTTTTGAGCTAGTATCTGCATTAACTCAGAGCGCTTTATCTCACCTCCGGAAAACCCGTAGTTTATCTCCCTATCCAGAAAATCAGCTAAGTCAGCTCTCTCCGCTAGCTGCTCAATACTTTCTTTTGTTTTTCGCCTTCTGAGACAGGCGTCAACCATATCACGTGTCTTTACCCCCCGAACCACAGGTGGCCGCTGAAAAGACATACCGATGCCCAAGCGAGCTCTCTCGTCCAGCGGCAGCCTAGTTATGTCCTTGCCCTTGAAGATGATGCTACCCTCGATTACTTGATACTTGGGGAAGCCCATTATCGCCATAAGTAGAGTGGTTTTTCCACTACCGTTAGGCCCGAAGAGAGCGTGTGTCTCGCCATTTCTTATTGTCAAATTTATACCGTGCAGAATTTCCTTCTCTCCCACGGCTACAGTTAAATGCTTAATCTCTAACATGTTTCCCCTCCTTATTTCTAATCCAGAGACGGATGCTCTTTGGTAACAAACCAACCAGCCGGGTCACTGAGGTATTCTTGATAATCAAGCAGGATTAGATGATGTTCCCACTCTTCGGCAGCTACGGTCTCGTAGAAATCCCTCTCTGCATCGTAGGCAGCGGTCTGGCTTCGGCTTTTATACAGCTCGTAGCTCTTGACTTCCATATCAATCGCCATCTTTATAGCCTCAAGCTCAGTGGGTGGAGCTTCTACGTTTGAACCCATCGCCTCGCTTACCCTGACGAATATGGTTCTCAATCCTTTGCCCCCGTCAGGTTGAAAATCGGTCTTGGGCCAAGCCTTTTGACCACTGATGGCCTCATATATTTCCTCAAACTTCTGCCGGTGAGTGTCTTCCTCAGCAGCTAAAGATTGGAAAAGTTGCCTGCCCAGTTGGTTATCGCTGCTCTGACCTACCTTCTGGTAATACTCCTTGCCATCGATTTCCGTCTGGATAGCCAATTGAAGCCCCTCTAAGGTTTTGCTCTGCTCCGCTGCCATTGCCAATTTCCTCCTACCAAGGTGAATCTCATTTAGTTTACTGCTACCAATAAGGTCCCGCCTCACGCCCATTAGAGCTACAACGAATAATAGCCCCAGTCTTTCCCATTGTCAATATTTTCGTTAAGTCGAGGAATTCGACTCAGACTCTCTTTCACCAGCCGGGCTACCCTCCGCCCGGTATCAAAACCGCCTAGCGCTGCTCTATTGACACTAACCCGTGCATAGTTCATAATTCAAGCTAATGTAAGGCAATGGCTATATAAAATTGCCGAGCCCCAGTAAATAGCAAGGCGACTATAGATTAAAGGGTAGTTAAGTGACCGAACCAAAATCTCATAATAGACCTAAAGTTATCGCCGCTATCCCCGCCTATAACGAGGAGAAATATATCGGCACCATAGTGCTTAAAGCCAGGCAATATGTTGACGAGGTCATAGTGGTTGACGATGGCAGCACCGACCAGACGGCGAATATAGCCCGACTGGCTGGAGCCTCTGTTATTCTCCACCAGCAGAACAGGGGGTACGGAGCCAGTGTTCAAACACTCCTAGCCGAGGCAAGGAAAAAGAGCCTTGATGTCCTGGTGCTGCTTGACGCCGATGCCCAGCACAACCCTGATGAAATCCCCGACCTTATCAAGTCCATATTAGCCGGTTCTGACCTCGTCATCGGCTCAAGGGAGCGGCAAAGGGGCAATATCCCCGTCTACCGCCAAGTGGGACAGAGGGTGCTCTCACATTTCTCCCATATCCTCTCGGGGAAGAAGGTCGTTGACTCAGAATGTGGATTCAGGGCTTTCTCCCCCAAAGCAATAACCGAGCTTAAACTGAGGCAAAGGGGAATGGCTATATCTGCCGAGACGATAGCGGCGGCAGCTGATAAAGGTCTCAATGTAACCCAAATTCCCGTCTCAGCTATCTACACTAAAGACGGCTCAACCCTAAGACCAGTAGCTCATGGACTGGGGAACCTTACCCAGATAATTACCATGATTTCAGAGAGAAGACCTCTTTTCTTCTTCGGGATATCCGGAATTATCCTGTTAGTGTTCGGCTTTCTTGCCGGCGTCAGGGTGCTTAACACTCTATCGGCGACGGGAGAAATGGCCACGGGCACCGCCCTGGTATCAGCCCTTCTCCTTATTATCGGTATATTCAGCATACTCACCGGGATAATACTAAATACACTATCAAAACGAAAGGGTAGCTCGTAACCAAAGTGGCCGAGCTACTATCCTTGAGGGGTAATGACCAGAAGTGAAAACGGTGCTTATCAACCCGCCACAGAATACCAAATACCCACAGCCACCTCTGGGACTGGCAAGTATAGCCGCTGTTTTAGAGGCAGAAAACTATCAAGTCGAAATTCTAGATGCCAATGCCTTGCCGCTATCCAAATCTGAGACAGCCAGGGAAATTGGCAATGTTGATATTACTGGTATCACGGCGATGACTCCCTTTATCAACTCGGCTATCAAGGTAGCCAGGGAGATTAAAAAGGAGAAACCTGGTTCTACGGTAATAGTAGGCGGAGCCCATGTAACCGTTCTTCCCGAAGAGACACTAATCAATGTCCCGGAGATAGATATAATTGTAAGAGGTGAAGGTGAGGAGACAGTCGTAGAACTGTACAATGCGCTGAAGAGCGGTATCAGCCTGCAAAATGTCCGTGGCATTACCTACCGAGACAACGGGAGAGTTATAAGCACTCCGATAAGACCTCCCATCGCTGATTTGGACTCCTTGCCATTTCCTGCCTATCATCTTCTTCCACTGCTTAGATACAAGCTGCACCCGCCACATGGTAGAAAGCTTCCGTTTATGGCAATGCTAACCAGCCGGGGGTGCCCCTATAATTGCATCTTTTGCTCAAAGCCAATCTTTGGTCGTAAGGTTAGGTCACAAAGTCCGCAAAGAATCGCCAGCGAGGTTGAGTATTTAGCGGAAAAATTCAAAGTTAAGGAAATAGCCTTCTATGATGATATATTCACCCTCGACAAGAAACGAATTGCCAAGCTAGCCGAAGAGTTTAAGCAGCGCAACCTGAGCCTCCCCTGGACGTGTGAAACCAGGGTAGATTTGGTCACCGAAGAGTTATTGAAGGCAATGAAAGAGGCTGGTTGCTATATAATTGCTTATGGTATTGAGTCGGGAAATCAGACCATTCTAGACAACCTGCGAAAGAAAATAACCATTGCGCAGGTAACTAAAGCAATTAAGATGACACACGACGTAGGCATTCAAAGCATTGGCTATTTTATGCTTGGTTCTCCTGGAGAGACGCCAGCTACCATACGCCAGACGATTGACTTTGCCAACTACTTGCCCCTGGATTTCGCTCAATTTTCAGTAACGATACCTTTTCCCGGAACCGACCTGTACAACCTATACCTTAAGCAGGGCATCGGGAACGAGAGTTGGGATAATTTTGTCTACGCTAATCTCCGGTCAGCAAGCGCACCGGTATTTGAAACGGCATCACTGTCAAAAGGCGACTTAAAAAAATGGAGTAAAACGGCATACCGGGAATTCTATCTTAGATTCTCCTATATCTGGGAAAGGTTGAAACAGACAAGGTCGCTCAGGGATTTAAAGACCAATATTAGAGGACTCGGCATGTTTTTGGAGATGAGACGTGGAGGTTAGAGATACCCTAAATCTATAACTTGTAGTAAGGCATTGTAGATTATGAAAATATGTTACGTTGTGCCCTGGTTCCCATCTTTAAATGTAAGCACTATAGAAGCTCGTCAGGCAATCTTTGGCTACAGGCAGATAATGAAACTTAGTGAACGGGGACACGAATTTAAAATCATCTCACTCAAATGGAAGGGGCAAGATAAGCACGAGGTAATAAGCGATAGGGTTGAAGTATATAGAGTGCCCTATATTTTTAAATTCCTCCAGATAAGGTATCCCATACCCAATCTGTTTGCCCTTACTCATAAGATAAAAAAATTGTGTGATAACTGGAACCCTGACCTCCTGATTTATAGCCATGTAAATTTTCTAACGGTGTTGCCCATCTTTTACCTCAAGCCTAGATTAAAAATTCCTTCAGCAGTTACCACCGACAGCTTCCCTGGTATATCATGGTTTTATGGTGATAAAGTAGTCGATACCATTGGTTATTTATACTCTATGATTATCGGCAAGAGAGTCTTTAAACTGGCCGACGGGATACAACTAATGAGCTCGCAATTGGGAGAATATGTGACCAAGCTTGGCATAGAGAACCATAAAGTTTTCACCATACCAAGAGGTGTAGATACTGAGATGTTCCAACCCAGAGATGGCGATGAACACCTGAAAAGTGAACTGGGTATTAAAGAAAATGATACTGTGATACTATATGTCGGGCGCCTTGACCTGGTTAAAGGGGTAAATTATCTTATCCAGGCGGCAAAGGAGATTCTGGCTAACCACGATAATGCCGATAGTATCAAATTCCTGATAGTTGGTGGTGGAAGTTTACAGAAACAATATGAAAAATTGGCCAGCCCCTTTTTGGACAACATTATTTTCTTAGGTTTTAGAAATGATGTTCCCCAGCTAATGAATATTGCTCATATATCTGTCCTTTCATCATTATCAGAGGGTGCGGCTAATGTGGTTATGGAGGCAAGTGCCTCCGGCCTGCCGGTAGTTGCCACCGCCGTGGGAGAAGTGCCCCAGATTGTTGCCGATGGGGAAACCGGCCGGCTGGTAAAGCCAAAAGATGCGGATGGTTTAGCTAAGAGAATAGAAGCCATTATAAATAATCCCTTATTGGGTAAAAAGATGGGAGAGGCAGGGCGGAGACGGATGGAACAAAAGTATAGCTGGGAAATAATTTGCGAGAAGCTGGAAAAGGCTTATCAAGAGGTGATTGATAGGTCAAAGCAACCGGCATTACACCAGAATGGGTGAGAAGGTTCCACGATGAGATAGAAGTCAGAGAGCAGTGTAACCCTATAAAACAGGGTTAAGAAAGGTTGGGTGAATAGAATGGATTCATTTGAAAAACAATGGCAGCGCTGGTTTCCCGAAAGTAAAGACGAAGAGCGGGCACCGCCCACCCGGCGCGGCTGGACGGCTACCAGGATATTCTTAATACTGGCCGGGGCTTTGTTCCTGTTTATTCTTATAAATATAACCAAGGGGCTCTATAGTGAGTGGCTCTGGTTCAGCAGCCTAGGTTATGGCAGTGTCTACACCACTATTCTGAAGACCAAGGTACTGGTCTTCTTCTCGGCGGCTATCATCTTCTGCCTCCTGTTTTTGGGGAACCTGGTGCTGGCTACGCGCCTGGCACCCAAGAAGGAGGCACATTTCTGGCCTTGGTCAATAGTGCACTGGCTGCAGCAGAGGCTCAAGTGGAGCGTTATCCTGGGAACAGCACTGCTCAGTCTAATATTCGGGCTGGTGGCCCAGGGCAACTGGGAGGTTGTGCTTCGGTTCTTCAACGGGCAGCCCTTTGGCATCACCGACCCGGTTTTCCATAGGGAGATTGGCTTCTACGTCTTCTCACTGCCTTTCCTGCACCTGCTGCAAGGCTGGTTCGTGGGCGCGCTGATAATCACCCTTCTTGGCAGTGCCGGGGTATACTTTATCAGCTATGCGGTGCAGCGGCTTAGGTTCGACCTTGCTCGGCCGGTTTTAGCCCATGTTGGTGGACTGGCCATGGCTATCCTGGGTCTTTTCGCCTGGGGTTACTGGCTTGGCATCTGGGAACTGGTCTTCTCCGAACGGGGGGTAATCTTTGGAGCCAGCTATGCTGATATGCATGCCAAGCTTCCTGCACAGTGGATTCTTTTAGCAGTAGTGCTTATCTGTGCGGGGATATTCCTGGTTTCCGTATTGCGCCGCAACCTTCGCTGGCCCCTCTACGCCATCGTGGGATGGATAGTGGCTGCCATCATCATCGGGGGCATCTTCCCCAGCCTGGTACATCGCTTTCAGGTGCAGCCCAGCGAGTTAGCTCGAGAGCAGCCCTACATTGAGTATAACATCGAATTTACCAGAGAGGCCTTCGCTCTTGACCGGGTTGAGGAACAGTCCTTCCCTGCGGAGGACGCACCAAGCCTCCAGGATATAGTCCAAAACGAGGTGACCATCAACAACATCAGGCTCTGGGACCACCGCCCGCTTAAGGACACCTATAACCAGATCCAGTCCATTCGACTCTACTACGACTTCTATGATGTCGATGTCGACCGCTATATCATCGATGGCGAGTACCGGCAGGTCATGCTATCGGCTCGAGAACTATCTGCGGAGAAATTAGCCGGGCAGGCGCAAACCTGGGTCAACCGTCGGCTACAGTTTACTCATGGCTACGGAATCGCCCTGAGCCCGGTTAACGAGGTCAGTGCTGAGGGACTGCCGGTATTGCTGGTAAAGGATATACCCCCCGCTGGTGACTTTAATATAGAGCGGCCTCAGATATACTTTGGGGAAAAGACGAATAATTACGTAATCGTAAAAACAAAGACCCAGGAATTTGACTATCCTATGGGTGATGAGAATGTCTACGGTCATTACGAAGGCAAGGGTGGGGTTAGACTGGACAGTTTCATCCGCCGATTAGTCTATGCCTGGCAATTAGGTGACTTTAATATCCTTATCAGTGGCGAGCTAACCCCCGAGAGCAGGGTGCTCTATTATCGGAACATCAGGGAGAGGGTGAACCACCTGGCACCTTTCCTGAAGCTGGACAGTGACCCCTATCTGGTGGTGATGGAGGGACGGTTATTCTGGATACAGGACGCCTATACCACCAGTGACCGCTATCCCTATTCTGAGCCGCTTGGGGGTGGGATAAACTATATTCGGAACAGCGTTAAAGCCGTTATTGATGCCTACGATGGCAGTGTGACTTTCTATATCACCGACCCGGAGGATGCCTTGATTCGAACCTACCAGGCTATCTTCCCTACCCTCTTCGTCCCCGCAGACCAGATGCCCGAGTATCTGCGAGCCCACTGGAGATATCCCGAGGACATGTTCAATATCCAGGCCTCGGTATACCAAAGCTACCACATGCGTGATGCCCGGGTATTCTACAACAAGGAAGACCTGTGGGCCATACCCAAGGAGGTCTATGCTGGCAAAGGACAGCTTGTAGAACCCTACTATGTTATCATGCGCCTGCCCGATGAGGATAAAGAGGAGTTCCTGCTCATGTTGCCCTTCACCCCAGTGAACAAGGATAATACCATTGGCTGGCTGGCGGCCCGCTGTGATGGCGATAATTACGGGAAGCTGCTTGCCTACCACTTCCCCAAGGAGCGGCTGGTGTACGGTCCCAGCCAGATAGAGAACCGAATCCAGCAGGACACCGTCATCACCGAGCAGCTTGCCCTGTGGGGTCGCGGCGGGTCAAACGTTATCCGCGGCAACCTGCTGCTGATTCCCATAGGTAAGTCCAACCTGTATGTGGAGCCGGTCTTCCTCCAGGCAGAGGAAAGAGGGCTTCCAGAGCTGAAGCGAATTATTGTAGCTGCCGGTGACCAGATAGCTATGGAACCCACCTTGAAGGAAAGTCTTGCGGCTATCTTTGGTGCTGAGGAGCCGCCAACTGAACCCGTGGTTAAACCGCCAACTCCAGCAGAACCGGAGGAGGCGGTAGCCGCTGACATAGCCAATCTAATTGAGGAGGCTCAGCGGCACTATGACCAGGCTCAGCAGTACCTCAAAGCCGGTGATTGGGCTAACTATGGAAAAGAACTGGAGGCTCTGAAGGCAGTGCTGGAACAGCTGGCGGAACTTACTGACTAACTGGAATCTGGACTCAAGGCATGTAACCAGCCTGGGCTTAAGTATAACGGCACGGACAGGGGTTCATAGGGGATTGACAACCTCGAAAATGAGGGCTAAGTTAAAAGCGCAAACAAGCATTGAGTAATAGAAAAGGAGGACGGAGCAATGAAGAAAAAGCATTTAACTTGGCTAGTAGTAGGTATAATAACCTGCTTGTTGGGCGTAACCTGGTTAACTGGATGTGCGTCAACGTCTGAATATGAATCCCTGCAAGCAGAAAACACGGCCTTGGCTGAGGAGCTTAACTTGGGAAGGCTCGATTATGAAGAGCTAGAAAAGCGTTATGCTGAGCTTACAGCCGCTTCTGAACTCAAGAACCCCACCTGGGCAGAGCTGAAAGAGTTCATAGAAAGAGACAAAACGGATAGGGGGATTTATAGGTCAGGCGAATATGATTGCACTGGTTTTGCTCAAGCCCTCAGAGACAATGCCCGGAAAGAGGGTATAAAAGCCGCTTTCGTGGAAATCGGGTTTTACGAAGGTAGCGGCCATGCGGTAAATGCCTTCCAGACAACTGATAAGGGGCTAGTTTACATAGATTGCACCGGTAAGGAAGAATCGGGGGATTATGATACGGTCGGTTATATAAAAACAGGTAAAGTATATGGTCGAATCGACCTAAGTGAAGCTACGGACTTCACATATGACTACTACTTAGCCCATCATCAAGATGCGCAAAGGCGTTGGGAGCCGATGCAACATGTGCAAATTGTAGAGATATATTGGTAACACCACAGGCACAAGAAATCAAGCATCGACGTAGGTATCCATACAAAGATAGTCTCCAAAAGATTAGTCCACACCAGTATAGGAGTCACCCTGGACACATATAGTCCGGACTAACCCACCTGGTACACAAATATCCGGTGCTTGACAGCCTTTGGGAAGAGTGGTAGCCTATGGGTGCCAGTTTGTGGTAAAAAGAACAAGGCTACTGGAGGTCTCGGAGAGCAAGTCGGTGAGAATCCGACGCAGACCCGCTTGCTGTGACTGTTAGTTAAACCCTATCAGAAGCCAGAACGCCGAGCCTCCGGATATCCTATAACTTCCGCGGAGAAAGGGGTGGGATAAACGACCAGAGCACGGTGATGACCCTCCTTGCTGTATTAAGCAGAGGGGGTTTTTTTATCCGATTGTATTAGCTAGGAGGTAATACTTGATGAAATTGCATAGCATTACTGCTGGGATAAGGATAAAAAGCAAGCTGTGGAGGCTAGCGACACTCTCTCTGGTTTTAGCAATACTAGCCAGCCTTATTGTAGCTTGCGCACCGCCTGCCGAAGAGGCGCCAACATTTCTACTGGAAGTGACAGACCAAGCGGGTAGAGTAGTCAAATTAGAGAAAATCCCGGAACGGATTGTTTCTATTGCCCCAAGCAATACTGAGGTACTGTTTGCCTTGGGTTTGGGTGATAAAGTGGTGGGGGTGACAGAATTTTGCAATTATCCCGAGGCAGCCAAAGCTAAGCCGAAAATAGGTGGCTATAGCACTGTTGACCTAGAGAGGACGGTTGCCATTGAGCCAGACCTGATATTAGCCACTAATATTCACAAGGACGAAATCATTCCAGTACTGGAGAGACTTGGCTTAACCGTCCTTACCCTGGACCCAAAAACCCTTGACGAGGTACTGGAAGCTATTACCCTGACCGGAAAGTGCACTGGTAAGCAAGAGGCGGCTTCCCAGCTGGTGACCGAGATGAGGAATCGGATTAGGGCAGTAACCGACAAGACAGATACTCTGTCCGAGGCTCAAAGGCCGAGGGTATTTTACGTTATGTGGCATGAGCCATTGAGGACGGTGAGTTCCCATACCCGCATTCACGAGCTAATTGAATTAGCTGGCGGGGTAAACATTGCCCAGGACGTCGGTGAAGGTTATCCGACGATTAGTTTAGAGGCAGTCATCCAGGCAAATCCCCAGGTAATTATCGCCGGCAGCGGTATGGGGGGAGGCGCTGATTTGCCTTTTCAATTTGCAAACACCGAGTCGAGATTGAAGGATACAGATGCCCGCATTAACAACCGGGTATATGAGATATATACCGACCTGGTTGGACGCCCTGGACCCAGGTTTGTAGAGGCGCTGGAGCAACTGGCTGAAATGATACACCCGGAACTATTCGCTTCAGATTAATTTTAGTAAAGGAGATGACATGTCTTGGCCTGCTGTCATTGCCATCGCCAGCCAACTTCTTATTGGTCAAAGTTAACAATGCCGCAGGTTAAGCACAGCTATAGAAGACGCCGGAGTTTACTATCATGACAGCTAAGACTTTGATGATACAGGGCACAGCCTCTTCAGTCGGCAAGAGCATCATTGTGGCTGCCTTATGCCGCATTTTTCATCAGGATGGCTTTAAAGTTGCCCCATTTAAAGCCCAAAATATGGCTTTAAATTCCTTTGTCACCAAGGAAGGCGGCGAAATCGGTCGAGCTCAAGCAGTTCAAGCTGAGGCAGCCGGCATTGAGCCCTCAGTCCATATGAACCCAGTCCTGCTCAAACCCCAGGCTGAGGCTAGCTCACAGGTTATTGTCCTGGGCAAAGTGGTTAAAAATCTGAAGGCTAGCCAATATTACGATTATACCCCTCATTTGCTAGGGATAACAGAGGATTCCTTAAACCAGCTACGCTCTGCCTACGACATTGTGGTCATTGAGGGAGCTGGCAGTCCGGCTGAAATAAATTTGAAAGAAAGAGAAATAGTTAACATGCGGGTAGCACGAATGGCCGGCGCTCCTGTACTTCTAGTGGGCGATATTGACCGTGGCGGCGTTTTCGCTTTCCTCATTGGCACTCTAGAACTACTGAGTAAAGAAGAACGCGACCTCATTAAGGGGATTATTATCAATAAGTTCCGTGGGGACATTGAGTTACTAAAGCCAGGACTGCACTTTCTGGAGAAAAACACTGGCAAGCCTGTCTTGGGAGTGATTCCTTACTTCAGGGACATTGCCATCGCTCAAGAAGACTCGGTCTACCTGGATGAAAGACCAGTAGACTCAGCTAATGGGAATGTGGATATAGCTATCATACGCTTGCCTCACATCTCCAACTACGACGATTTTGACCCTTTGGAGGCACAAGGTTGTACGGTTCGCTATATAACTAATCCCGCTGAGCTAGGCAATCCAGACTTGATTATCCTGCCTGGCACTAAGAGCACCATAGCCGACCTAATTTACCTAAAGCAACAAGGGTTAGCGCAAGCCATTATCCAACGAGCTAAGACTGACACACCGGTAATAGGTATTTGCGGCGGCTACCAAATGATGGGCAAAACGGTTGATGACCCTTATGAAATCGAGTCCAAAGAGACCAGCGTTGCTGGACTGGGCTTACTCGATGACAAAACTACTTTTAATCACGCCAAAACGACTACTCAAATTAAAGCTCGAGTGATTGCCGATGGCGGCTTACTGGAGGGACTGAAGGGAATAGAAATTACCGGATACGAGATTCACATGGGGCAAACCAGAAATCAAAACTGCCTGCCTGCGTTTCAGGTCTTGGAAACTCCCCAAGGGAAAGCTGATTATTTTGACGGCGCTGTCAGTAGTAATCGCTTGATATTCGGCACTTACATCCATGGCTTATTTCACAACGCCAACTTCACCCATGCCTTCCTGAACGGGCTGCGACAGCTCCGGGGGTTGCCATTAGCTACAGCTATATCAATAGACAAGCAGGCGCAATATGATAAACTAGCCGAGATAATCAGGCAAAACCTCAATATGTCTCAGGTTTACAAAATAACTCTGGGAAAGAATTATGGCTGATTGCTTGGACAGGGTGTTAACAGCAATAAAGCTTCTGGATAGTTCGGCAAAGACATCTGCCCGGCGGTGCCAGAGCAGTCTAATTCCACCAGCGGGATGCCACCCCTCAATTCCGCCCCTGCTTACTAAAACTCAATTCCTGGCTGCGCCTTGATGCCTTTCTGAAGGGGATGCTTTATCTTTCGCATCTCGGTCACCATGTCGGCAAAATCAATACACCTTTGCGAAATATTCCGACCGGTAATAACTACGTGAACCTCTTTCGGGCGATTCCTCAATACCTCAAGCACTTCTTCAGGAGATAGCCAGCCATACCGAAGGGGATAGCTGAGTTCATCCAGTATTACCATGTCATATGCCCCTGAGGTGATTTTCTCCTTTGCCAAGTCCCACAGCTTGATGGCTTGGCACTTGCTTGTCTGGGTATCCTTGTCTCGCCAACTAAAGCCGGTTCCCAGTGGTAATATCTCAACTCCCATGCGTTTTGCTGCTCTGTGCTCACCCCAGTTGGCACCCGAACGTTTTATGAACTGGAGCACGACCACCTTCATCTCCCAGCCCCAGCCTCTGAGGAGCATACCTAGGGCTGCCGTAGTCTTACCCTTCCCGTTGCCGGTATTTACAATCACCAGACCAGTGGTCTTCTTGTCACCTTTTGGCATTTTTCCTTTTAACCTTTGCCCTCTTCTATTGCCTACAATTCCCCTCACGAAATTAGCAATACCTTTAATAAAAGCTCCCGGGACCAAGCATGTCCCTATTCCCTCTTGCTCAAGTTACATGCATTTTACCCGTCTCAGCTTTAGAGTTGAAGCCACCTGGTTAATCTACCAGAATCAGCCCCACCCATCCCCTGGCTTCATCCCGGCCAAAGTTGAGCCGCAGCCCGGCTTTCTTGGCAGTGGCAACCACGTCTATGCCCATAGCCTCCATTGACGGTCTGGCTTTAAAAGGATGTCGGCAGGGTAACCCGGATTCGATACCAACGCATCTGTCACATAAGAGGCAACCACCGGCTGAAAAGCCGGCAGCAAAAGAATATCCTTCTTTCAAGCAGATAGACTCTATCTGGCTGATTATTTCGTACAGTCGCTCCATATTGTCTCTGAGAGCATGAGCGTATTCTTTTGTTGGTATCGTTAGCTGCTCATCCTCTCTTCTGGCAGACATGACTATCTCCCATGCCTTTGACAAGTCATTTTTACCTGCCAACTCCTCAGGTGGCCCTGATGATGGCGAGGCTATTTTTATTAAAATAGCACCATGATAGTCTTTGAGGATTTCCTTAAACTCTGATATAGGCATCACATTGGGGGGACACATCAGGTTGCTACCATAGAAAGAACACACCGGCACCAGGCACTTTATCCTTGCTCTCTCATCCACTACTATATCAGTAACCGGTATTGCTATTGCTTCTGAGGCTCCCAGCTCCTTTGCCTTCTGGCACAAGATTTCCAGATAAGACCAAAATTTCTTTCCTATTTTACTCAGCTCAGCTTTATCATGCATTTCCCTACTTCCTCTTCATAGAAATTCTAAATAAGCTTACCACACATTAGTCAACATTGGGATTACCCGATAAAAAAGGCTTTAAGCGTTACCGGAAGCTAAAAATCGATGCCCCGACGTCAGCACACACCAGCCTTGGAGGGCTCCTTTATTGAACCCTCTTAACGCCCATCATTTCTGCCACCCCTATACCTCCGACACGCCGTTCAGTATGTCTGAAGCCAGTATGGCTAAAACAGTGCTGGCAAATTTTAGCAGCGATTACCCAAGCTTACCATATTTCTTCGTCGCTGCCATTAGCGCTTCCATGTTTTCCTTGGGCACGGTTGGCCACATATCACACCCGGGCCATACGGCATTGACACCCTCGTCAATAGCCCGCTTTACCGCTCTTTCAACATCTTCAGGTTTTCCTGTCGCCATCAACCTGAAAGTGTCAATATTTCCAAAGATGAGCACATCAGGCCCCACCTTCTGCCTGGTCTCGGCTATATGGTTCTTTTGCTCTACGCTGATGGCATCGGCTCCACAGAGTACCATGTCCTCAACAATGCTATCCGTATCGCCACACATGTGCAGGACCTTCGGCGAGGGCATAGTGGACAGGATTCGTTCTATATGAGGCTGTACTACAGATCTAAACATACGCGGGCTTAATATATCTCCTCCCGCTGCCATCTCATGGATGGTTACATAATCGGCACCGGCTTCTTTATAAATCCTGGCGGTCTCGATTTCAACCTCATCCAGAATGTCCAGCAACTTATGAACCATGTCTGGCTTCTTAAACGCCAACTTAGCCATGTTCCCGGGGTCGGTGATCTGCCCGGCTAAGGTATATGGTCCCAGAATCACGGCTCCCACTGCCACTTGCTTGCCTACTTCCTCTTTCAGGAGACGAATTGCTTCGGTCACCACGGGTATCCTCCCCGCGTTGGCTAAATCCGAGGGCACGTGGATATTCAGGTCCTCTATATGCTCGGCAAGATTCTTTTTTATGGTGGGATAGATAACATCTTCATGGTGAGGGTAAAAATTAACCTCACAGCCTAAAGCTTGGGGTTCAATCCCGAAGTCAAAAGGGACTACTGCACACTCAAAGCCATACATCTGGAACGTGGCTGCAGCCACGTCCGCCATTTTGCGTGCGTCTTCATGGACACCTACGAATTTATAACCACATTTCTCAATTCCATCTACGGTTATGTTCCCCAGACCACTGAAGACAGGAATGCGGTCTATCTTTTCCCTTCTAAAAAGCCTGAGCACTCGTTCTCTAGAATTAAGTTCTGTTTCCATACTATTCCTTTCTGCATACTATATCTCAAATATGCGGTTTAGCATATCTTAGGGCAATATGACTAAAGCAATGCTGGCAAATTTTAGCAGCGATTACCCGAGCTTAACGCATTTCCTCATCGCTGCCATTAGCACTTCCATGCTTTACTTGGGCATAGTTAACCCGATATCACACTCCGGCCATGTGACAGCATTAACACCCCAGGCGTTAGCTATCTTCACTTGGACCAGAGAGTCCCCGGGACCGGGTTCTCAGGGTCGCTGTATTTCTTGGCTGCTTCCACCAGCGCTTTTATGTTCTTCACAGGCGCCTCTGGCCATATATCACAGGCAGGCCATAATGCGTCAAGACCTTCACCAATAACTAGCTTGGCTTGCTGGTCAATCTGTTCAGGTGTCGACATCGCCATCAATTGGTAGACGTCCAAGTTCCCCATGAGGCGTATATCAGTCCCCTTCATCGTCTCCCTTGACTTCCATATATGATTCTTTTGCTCTACGGAGATGAAATCAGCCCCGGTTTTAATCATATATATCATATCGTCATCTGTGTCGCCACAGGTATGCAGAATCCTTGGGTGGTCTATCTGGGAGAACAAGTCCTGCAAATGAGGCAAAATCAGGTCTTCATACGTCTTCGGGCTTAAAAGATCTGTCGCGCATGTCATCTCACGGATACACACATAGTCGGCGCCAGCCTCTCTGAAAAACTTAACCTCCTGAGCGATGTAGTCAGTCAGAACCTTCAGTAGCTTGTGCACCAGGTCTCTATTCTTCACTACATTCTTAGATAGGTCAACAACAGAATCTACTGCCCCGGCTACGCCGTAGGGACCCAAGGTATAAGCGCCGACTGCTACCTGGTCGCCTATCTCCTTTTTCAAAAGGCGAATCGCATCAGCTACTAGAGGTATCCTTCCCAACTCGAATGGCTTTTTCTTCTTTATCGCCTCAAGGTCCAGGTCCTCCAGCTTCTCCGTCAATTCGTGCAATGCGATAGGATAAATGATTCTTTCTTCTTCTCCTTCCTTCTTCTCGTAAAACCGAACTACGGAGCCTAATGATTCAGCCTCTAGGTGGTAATCATAGGGAACTACGGCACACTCAAACCCGGTGGCTGGGTATGTGGCTGCTGCCGCCATTGCCATCTTATGAGCATCTCGGTGCAAATCTCCGAAACGCCAACCAAGACGCTCTACCTCTTCCACCAGTACATTCCCCATGCCAGAGAAACAGGGGATGCGGTCTACCTTTTCCTTCCTAAGAAATCGAAGCACTCGCTCTCTGGAACTAAGTTCTGCTCCCATAATTATTTCTTTCCCCCTTCTTATTTTGATAATTGCTCTACTACCTCAGGGAAGAGTAGATTCAAAGGGTGACCCTCAGTGGGTAAGGGTGCTCCCTCGTCATAAGCCCAGGTGGCAAGCAGGCTGATAGCGGCAGCCACCGCAGCGAAGACCCTGCCGGTGCCGGTCATGGGACCATAGAAAATAAAGTCGCTTCCCATAGCGGTTATTGCCTCTATAGCAGCATCCACAGGCGGGAACTTGCTTGCGCCCTCCGCTCCCACAGCTTTCTTCCACATGTAGGTGCCGTTGGAGGGAGCACAGCCCACCGGTAGTCCAAACTCCTCCTTGACCAGACGATTGCCTATCAACGAGAAGGCGGTCAGCGGTAAGCCCATTACCGCTGTGTCCACCAAGATGCTCTCAAAATTCCCCTTCTCCACCATAGGTAGCAACTTCTTGAGTGACGAGACCCTGCCTCGGGGCCCCATATCCTCTACATCAAACGCCTGAATTACAACATGCTTGATACCCAGTTCCTTGAGTTCCGCCACCTGGGCTTCGATGTCCTCGTCCCAGGGGGTGATGCTGTTGTAAAGTAATCGGTCCTGGAGCCCTAGCTCAGCCACATAGCGGGCTGCGGCTAGTCTCGTCTTCTGCACCCAGATATCAATGGCAAAAGGCATCTTGGTCACGCTGGTAAAAAAGTCCACATAAGTCTTTACTTCATCTAGAGCGTTAGCGACCATGCCTACCAAGCCGGGCACACCTGTCTCCTGGGAGAGGCGCTCCATCTCGTGGATGCGCTCCTTAGCTCCCTCCTTGTTGAACTTGCGCTCCTTCCGGCTCTCAATGAGTATGTCCCCCTTCTGGAACATATTGCCGATTAGAAGAGGGGGATTCTCTCCCGGCTGACCGCCTACTTTCACACCACCAATGTTACAGACCTTTTGTTTCAAGTCATATTTAAGCATCAATAATATACCTCCCGGAGCTTATTTCACCGCCTTCTCAGGGAGAAGGTGCTCAATGTGAGGGAACTTGTCCTTCATGTGAGGTAGCCACATAGCTTCGCCAAAAACCTTGTCAAAATCCGGTTCCACAGTTAATTCTATGTATTCCACCTGCCTTGCCATTTCGTCAGCTTCCCTTCGTTTATCCACATTGAGGAGGGCTATGCGGGCGCCATCACCGGCGGCGTTACCCACAGCGTAGACATTCTCTAAATCACAATCAGGGAAAAGACCCAAGCATGCCGCTGATTCCTTATCGATGTAGCTGCCGAAGGCTCCGGCTAGAATAACCTTGTCCACTTTCTCCAGACCCAGGTGACGCATCATCAGCTTGGCTCCGGCATACATAGCCCCTTTGGCTAGCTGTATGTTCCTTATGTCACTCTGGCAAATTACGATATCTTGGCTAATGGAGGTTTCATTTGCCCAAGCGATTATGAATTCTCCTCCCTCTTCAGTCTCACGGAAACGGGGGGTAGTCAAATCCTTGTTGAAGCGACCGGTGTGGTTGATAATACCCGCCTTGAACAATTGGGGGACGACATCAATTATCCCTGAGCCGCAAATACCGTTAGCCCCCATATCCTCCGACTCCGTGCTCCACTCCTCCTTACCGATAACCTTGAAGCTCACCTCTTTAGTATCCGGGTCTATCGCTATCCTTTCGATAGCCCCCGGGGCGGCGCGCATTCCGTATTTCATCTCGGCTCCCTCGAAGGCTGGGCCGGTGGCACAGGAGGAAGAAATGAGCTTTTGCCGGTTGCCCAGGATTAACTCACCATTGGTGCCAATGTCGATAATAAGCTCCATAGCATCCTGATTATAGGGCGCCTCTGTGATGAGCACCCCTACATTATCAGCCCCTACGAAACCAGCCTCAATGGGAAGCACATGAACGTAAGCCCCTGGAGATATCTTGAGGTCCAAGTCGCGCGCCTTAACATCTATAGAGTGATGTAGGCTCGGGGGAAAAGGAGCCATACCGATATGGTGGGTATCAATACCTAAAAAGAGATGATGCATGCAAGTATTGCCGACAACGGTCATGTCAACGATATCCCGCCGCTTGATGTTTGCCTGAGCAGCGGCTCGCCCCGCAATCTGATTAAGACCCTTAATAATCTCCCGGGCCATCAGCTCCAAGCCGTCGTCGTGGCTCATATTATAAGTGATGCGGGACATCACATCTTCGCCGTAAAGCACTTGCGGATTCATCATAGACTCGGTGGCTACTATCTCGCCACTGGACAGATCGCAGAGGTAGCCAGCTACCGTGGTGGTGCCAATGTCGACTGCCAGACCATAGCCTTTCTCCACAAGCCCGGGCTCTATCTTGATGACCTCTTTATCCATCCAGACTGATACGGTCACCTTCCAATTGCCCTGACGTACTATTTTCTGTTCTTCCAGGAGCACCTGATAGTCAATGGTTAGATTGCTCAAGCCAAAACGTTTATTAAGCTCGGCCTGTATACGCTCCCAGTCGCCCAAGGTATCATTCAAGGTAGCCTTAGCTAGTTCCACATAGTATTTCTTCACCGCCGGGTTCAGCTCGATGTCTATCTCCCTCGCCGCTTTGCGCACAACCTGCTTTCCCATTCGGCTCTCCTCAGGGACGAAGACCACAACATCACCTTTAATCCAAGCCTGACAAGCCAGTCGGTAACCTTCTTTCTCCGCATGTGCGTTGATAAACTTTCTCTCCGCTTCTGTTAGCGGAGTGAGATTGCTCATCTTTGATTCAACACCGTATTTCTCGAAGAACCCGTCTTCTATCCTAACCTTACACTTGCCGCAGGTAGCCTTTTCACCACAGACGCCTTCTATGTCCACACCCAGTGCTACGGAAGCCTCCTTGAGGTTTTTCCCATCACTGATGGAGCCTCTACGTCCCGACGGTTGAAAGATGACCACATGCTCTTGATTTGTGCTTTCTGCCATATTTCCTCCCTTTCCAAATAAAGGGGATTCGATCTAGCGGATGACTACTACGCATCGCACTCATCCAATCCCCTGATTCATTTTATATCTGTCTTAGTACCATATCATCTTTGTATTTTGCCTTTTGTGATTTTATTTTTTTACTTTGCCGCTGCCTCTTCTTTCCTTAACATTTCAATCAGTTTCATCGCTTCCTCAACTGCGGTTGCGGCACTCTCAGCGTATCCGTCAGCATCATATTTTTTCGCCACATCGGTGGTTATCGGAGCGCCACCTATCATGATGCGACACTTGGGATTTTTCGCCTTTATCATCTCAATGACCTTGGGCATGCCCATCATGGAGGTCGTCATCATAGCTGACATAGCCACAATTTCAGAATCGGTCTTTATTTGCTCCTCCACAAACCTACTCAGTTCTACGTCCTTTCCCAGGTCAAAGACATTCCAGCCGGCAACATCAAACATCATCTTGATTAAGTTCTTGCCGATGTCGTGAACATCGCCCTCAACAACACCGATGACTACTGACCCTTTTACCTTTGACTTTCTTCCTGAGGCAACGATAGCCGGCTTTAGGAGGTCCAACCCGGCATACAGCGCATCGGCGCACATCAGAAGTTCTGGGACAAAGTATTCCTTCTTTTCATACAGGTCGCCTACCGCCTGCATTCCAGCCGCCAGACCATCCATGGTGGCGTCATAGGGGTCTACGCCTTCATCTATGACAGCGTGGCAAAGCTCCACTACTTTGTCCTCATCCCAGATTATCACCGCCTCCTGAAGTCCTTTAAATAATTCCTTAGCTCTCTCCTCTGAAGCCATTCTTTTTCCTCCCTTTTATTTATAGTGATAATGAGATTATAAGCTGTTTCTAGCTTCATTGTCAATAGCTCTGCATTGCTTTGGTTATGTTAAAAAGTTGATTATTTCTCCAACCCACCTGAAAAAAGTTTATACCACTACTCTCTGTGGTAGCATCTCAATATCCCCAGCTTCAGCAGATTCTGGGCTCCGGCAATACCTTCCCAAATACCCGCTTCCAAAACCTCTTTGTTTCCCCCGCCGGATATCACTCCAACTTATTGACATCCAAGCTACCGTCTAGTATATTAGGGTCGAGAATTTCACTTGCTCTCAGGCGAGAGTTGTCGCCATGATAGTTCAAGCACCAGCCTGATAAGCAGCGCTGGAAGAGGCTTTGAACGATTAACCCTGACAAATTGGCAGCAGGAAAGTGCGAAAGTAAAAGACTGATTTTTTACCAGGAGGAGTTATGGGAAAACTAGGTATAGCCCTTGATTTAGGAACCAGCGGCTTCAGAGGGCAAGCCATTGATCTGGAGAACGGGAATAAAATAATCTCTACTGCCATTACCACCCGACACCCCCTACCAGGAGCCAATGTAATCGACCACCTACATTTTGCCCTGGAGGTCGGACTGGAAATCTCCCACGATGTAGTTATTCATGCCGTCAACCGGGTTATTGACAACCTTAGAATCGAAAAAAACGACGTGATACGAGCCGCTGTCTGCGGCAACCCTATCCAGCTTTCTCTTTTCAGGGAAATTGAGATAAGAGACCTGGCCTATGCCGGGAAACGAAAATTGGAAGCTCTGGGGGTGGTTCCTCCAAATAGAGACGCCAAAATATTTAAGTCCCGGGATATCAGAGGTCTTGACCTGCCAGCCGGCGTAGACATATTGGTGCCACCGGCGGTCCGCCACGAGATCGGAGCCGACGCCCTAGCCATGATGATTCAGGCAGGTGCGCTGGAAAGAGAGGAAATCTCCATTGTCACCGACTACGGTACTAACAACGAAATGTCCCTCATAGTAGAGGGAGTCGTCTATACCGGCTCCACGGCTGCCGGGCCTGCCCTGGAAGGGCAACAGATTGAAGACGGGCTTTTAGCTCTCCCCGGCGCCATCTCTGATGTCGAGTATTATTTCCCCGACACAAGCTCTCCTGGAGGCGGACTTCAGTGTTATATCCTCGACCAGGATATGTTTGTCCAAAAAGGGGATAAGGTGGTCCCCAGTTCGGGAAAAGTCCTGGAGAAAGGAGACTTAGAGGCGGTGGGCATTACCGGCACTGGAGTGGTTGCCTTACTCAGCCAGGGACTAAAGGCCGGTCTGATTAAACTTCCCAAAATCAGTACCGGAGACGGTGAAATTAAACTTGCCAACGGCATCAAGTTTACCGAACACGATGTTACGGAGGCGGGTAAGGCTATTGGTGCGGTCAGGGCCGGGCATGTAGCCCTTTGCCAGGCAGCCGGCATAGATGTGAGTAAAATAGAAACGGCTTATATGTCTGGCGCCTCCGGAACCTATGTTGATGCCCTGAAGTCCCAGCAAATAGGCATGATACCATCAAGTGTTAAGAGAGTTTTCCAGGTGGGAAATACCTCTCTAGCTATGTCCAGAGATATGGTCAAAAACGTGGATGAACTGTGGAACATGCAAAAGATGGCCACTGAGCTGCGCCAAAACCACTGCATGTTTGCCGAGTCCGAAGTTTTTAAGCAGGTCTACATGCTTGAAATGTCTTTCTGGACTGAGGGTATGCCCTGGAAAACCTATCAACAATTTCTTAAAAGATACGGGCTCCCCCCTCTGGAGGAGGTCAGTGAGCTTCCCCAGGTTATTAAGACTGTGGAGAGAGACATACCCGATTTAGGGGTTAAAGGACTGAAGATTATTCCCGACATCGGAGAACTGAAAAGAATCATTTTCGAGGGCTGTATCGGCTGCGAGGAGTGCATCGAGAGATGCCCCGAGAACGCCCTCTCCCAGGATGAGCAAGAGGAGGGTTTTAGCATCACCATTGACCTGGCTCTATGTGATGGTATGGGCTGTAGTAGATGTGAACAGGCCTGTAGTGAAAAGGTGTTCGACCTGACTAAACTGCTTACCTCTGGAGTTAAAGTCCGATAAAGTAGATGTTCAGCGTCGGAGGAGAAATGACCATAGACCGGATGAGGGCAAATACCCTGATGATAGCCGCCTTGAAAAAGGTGAAGGGGATTGTGGACGTCAGCCCTCTTCTCGAAAAAGACAGGCAGGAGGTCCTTGGCATCGAGGAGGATGCCGAAAAGCACTCCTTGATGGGTATGGGTAAGGTCGTCAACGTCGGGGTAAGAGAAGTCTTAACTTATGATTTAATCTATGTAGCCCTAACTGACATGGAGTTTGAGTGGGGCTCTTGTTCCCTGATTTTAAGAAAGGGCGATGAGGTGGTGGGCGAAGAGGTTCATGATGAAGAAACCATCGCCAGTCTGTCCCAAAAGGAAAATGTCTGGTTTATGCACAAAAATTTTGTTATTTACAAGGACAAGATATCTTTCCCCCAGGATATCATGAAAAAGTTGTGCCATTTTGAGATTCCGTGCGGCTCGGCAGAATGGCGTGTCCTGGAAGAAAGCGATTTTTCATATCATTCTATTACTTACGGTACGCCTACCACGCCTTGTGATATATTTTTGAAGAAAGGCTATTTTGAAGGGCTTGATCAGCGAGGCTTGGGGACTATTCTCATCGGGGTCAAATTGTAACCACGAAGTTTATTCGACTACGGGCATATCATTGCTCGTTTAGCCATTTCGGCGAATAAGCACCCACTCATCTAGACCTTTATAAGAGTCGGACTAATTCTTGATTTCTGCTTAATTGTTAAGTGACAGATTTAAGCCTCTTGAGCCATTTTTATGAGATAGAGTGGCAATTCAAGGGCGCTAACCGGACCTAATGTGACCTCCCAATCCCACGAGGCTAACCTTTTAATATCCGCAGCCAAAGGCTCGCACAATCCGGGAAGAATGACCTTCCGATGGCTAATTTCATTGGCTAGCCCTGATTCGCCGAGTGATTTAAAAACTTCGGAAGGCTGAAAGATTCCTGCCGCCAGCGCATTCTCTATGCTGTAGCCCTGGGTATCTATGGCTAATAAAAAGGCATCGGTTTGAGTTTCTTCAAGGATAAACTTTATGACGGAAATAGTTTCCTGACAATTTCCGTTTATCAGTACCATAGAATCAGCGGTTGGATTTCCAACTTTTATGATACCACAGTTGACCGGTGTCCCTGGTGCGGTATCGGGTATTGAAGGGAGTTCAAGCTTAAACACTTTTTCCATCGCGGCCGCAATTTTTTCGTCCAGTATGGGACATTTAGAAGGCATGGCTTTGCCTTCAATTACCAGTTCGGCATATTCCACATCGCTGTCCGCCCCACATTCACTGTAGCTCACATCTGGAAGATAATTAAGCAAATCTTCCTCTTCAAGGGGACGGAACTCTTCATATTTTTGTTCTCCAGCCATCTTATTATTTCTCCTTCAAGACTAAGAATTAGTTAAGCGTTAACAGGATTTTATCATATATGGCGAATTTTCACCTCAAGCAAACCAACATTCACAGAGCACTATAAGAAGGTGGGATGGAAATCCTAAACCTTCATACTGAATTATAGCAATCTCTGACCGACACAATACTGTTTACTAACAATCGCTAGCTTCGCTTTGCCCACTATTACCTTGGGAACCTTAGGATGATGATTTGGTAATTACCCTCTCAGTCCAAGGTAAATGAATCGGGTAACCATACGCACATACAAAAGGAGGCGCACCGAATGCTCGTATTTCACTGCTTCCCCGAACAATAAGGTGATTCGGTGAACCTCCTCTTGTTACACTTGTTGCTCTAAATAAGAACAAATCCGCCGCTTATGCCCACGGCAACTGACCCGTAGCCACCAGCCAGAAGGCAGGGACAAAGAGACCCACAAACGTCCACACGATGAGTGACACACCTGTGATCTTGCCCGAGAGCCAGCCGTATGCGTTGCCCCAGACCATGATATAGAGGACCAGGTATCCAGCGCAAGCCAGCGCCAGGAAGTTGCTTCTTAAAGCAGCGGGGCCGGCTAAACAGAGAATTATGTAGCCAATGGATATTAGTCCTACCGTAATACTGGCGTTGCCTACGAACTTAATGTCTTTCTGTTCGGTAAATAGGGCGTAACCGACGATACTGTAAAAGAGGCCGTATGTGAAGAGCAGGGCGCCAATCCACGGATCCTTGAAAATGGTTGCCTGAATGATTGCGCCTATGATCACGACTGTGCCCACCATAAGGGTAAGGGCACCTGTCCCCTTGGCTTCTCCTTTACCCAGGTTAAGCAATCCTACAGGTATCCACATAAGGCTAATTGCCATAAGTACTGGTATTGCCATTTTCCTTCCCTCCTTTTCTTGTTGGATTGAAAATTTTATGTCACTTGACTTTCAATTCCAAACCAGTGACGAACCTCAATCCAACTGAGTACTTATAATAAACAACCCTGTCCTTGCTCGAACTTTGCTTTGAATCCTCTAAAGATTCCTCCGAGCAAGCTTGCCGCTCCTATCCCGTCGGCAACACAGAGTGGTAACAGATTAGGAAATGACCTTCTAACCGCTAATCCCGGCTAAACATCGGTTGACCGCGGTCCCAATCAGTTCCCTTTTTAGGTTTCTCCCGACTATTGAGATTTTACTCTGTTTGACACCTTTAACTTCTTGCCAGGAAACTTCTCCTGAGGCGAGTTGTCCCACTACCCATTTGTTATCTACCCTGAATATTCCTTTGGCTCTAACTATTTCCTCGCCCAAAAGGGTAGAATTTAACAACTCTTGAAACAGCTTTTCCAGTTCCTGCCTATCAAAAGAAAGTTCATAAGTACAACCAAAAGATTCATAGCCTAATGTATCTTCCTCCTCGTGGAGATGGATAAGTCCCTCTTCTTCAACTTCCCCTGTCGGGGAAGACGGTTCCGCTTCAAAATCCGCTGACAAACAAGGGACAGCGGAGAGGGCTGATTTGTATTCGCCCCACTCCACTGCCCCAAACTCAGTCAAAAGAACAGGAACTTGAGGATTGATTGCAGATATAGCGTTTTTGGTAACCTCGGCTTGTATTTTTTTGACTCTATCGCATTTGTTCAGCAAGACCACATGTGCATTTTTTACCTGCGACTCAACGAAATTTCGGTTGAGCCGATAAAAATTGATGAAATTGGTAGCATCGGTAATCAGGATATTATGGATTTCTTCGATTCTATCCTTGAATAATTCGGCGTGTATGATGTACATTATTTGGGTTATTTGAGCTACACCAGTGGGCTCAATTAGTACCCTCTGCGGATTGATGGTTTCACTTATCTCCAGCATTTGGCGTCTAAAGTCCACTTGAAGGGTGCAGCAGATACAGCCGGCGGGCATTTCTACTACATCACCGTGCTGACTGGCTAACAGGTCCCCATCTATGCCCACCTCGCCGAACTCATTTACCAACACTACAATTTTTTCATCCCGCCCCCATTCCTTAAGGATATTGGCGATAACAGTGGTTTTGCCGGAACCTAAGAAACCAAAGATAATATCTGCAATCATCCTCTGCCTTTCTTTATCTCGTTATCCGTTCCACTTTGACCGCATATCCTCCCAACTCATACCGCCTAGGGCATCTTCAGCCAGTGGCACTGACTGGGAATCCTCTTTGCCCCAAATACTCAGCGGAAAAGAGGTTGACCATTCTTCGGCGACTGCTCCCCCAGCACTGATAAAGGGGGTGTTTATCCCCGCTTCCTGAAGCTGGTGGCAAATCTTCGGAAAAGCAGTCATAGTGGTGGTCATCAGGGCTGTTCCGGTAACCAGAAGCGGTTTCTCCTTCTTAACTGTGGCTACAACCGTATCTACCGGACAATCACACCCCAGATTGATAACTTCAAAACCACCAGCATTGAAAAGGGCGTTGGCGATAATCTGACCGATGTCGTGAATATCACCCTCAGCAGTGTGGGTAACCACTTTACCCTTCCTCGCCATGGGCTTGCCCATCTTCTTCTCGCATAGGACGATGCCGGCGTTCATGGCATCCGCGGCCAGAATAACCTGGGGCAGAAAATAAACGCCCTCATCCCACAGACGGCTCACTTCATTCATGCCAGCGATAAGTCCATCAGTAATAACAGTCATGGGGTCTTTGGACTCTAATGCCTTTTTGACTGCTGGCTCAATGTCTTCCGCTTCGCCTTCAACAACTAAAGTGCCAACCCCTTGTAAAGCAGCGTCACTGGAGATTTTACGTGCCGCTTCCTTTTTCACCTCAGTCTCAAGGTCGTAGCGTCTGAAAATATTAGAATAATCAGCCAAGAATTTCATGCTTCCCTCCTTTTTATCAATTGATTCTAAGTGATTCTAGGAAAGCCACCCCTAATTCTGCTTCTTTTTGACTACTTTCACATAACCAAAAGTTTTACCGGGTGGGCCCAGAACCAATGTTTCTAATGTCCTCTACTTCTATTTCAATCCATAGGAATCAGGATTAAAGCCTGGCACTAACTTCGTGTATTTCTTCATACACATATCGACAAAGGTTCCTTCATCCTCGGGCAGAGCCTCCATCTGCTTCATTGCATCCTCTAGGGCATCTTTTTCAAAGGCGGTCAATTTCATCTTGGCATCAGCCAGGATGATACTACCTGCCTTCATGGCTCCGGCTCTGGCTCTGGTGTAGTATCCCTTAGCCGTGTTGCTGACGATGGCGTTACCTATCGCCCAGGCATTATCGGGCACCAGAATCAGGCTGTGGGAATCCCGATATGCGTCAGAGTTGACCAGGATAGTTTGCATCTCTTTCGCCAAACCCAAGTCGATGGCGCAGTTGAACTGAGCGCAATCATAACCGAGTATCTCGGCGAAGACCGAGGTAGTGGTAGCACCGAACATATCGTGATATTCCACGGCCTCGTTGCTCCAAAGGTCACATACGGCAGCAATCAGGTTGCTGGCCAAGTCGGAGTGCCCGCAAGCACTAGTTTTGCCCTCGGTGGTGATAGGAACTCCAGTCATGGCTTTGACAATGGGATCCTCATAGGCACAGTCCTTGGTAGGTCCAGTAGCACCACACTCATAGGCTACCATAGTCCTTGCCGCCGAAATAGCACGGGCTAGAGCGGCATATACATGAGGCACATCCTTGGATGTCATACCCCCTGCCATGAACATGGCAGTGTTAGCCTCTGAGCAGTTGGTGTCCCCGCCGGGAATGCAGTTATTCTGCTTACAAATAGCCACAATCTGGTCCCACATCCACTCCATGTCTCTAGAGCCCAGATAACCTATGCCAAATAAAATACCCGCCATATCCTGGCGGATGAGGGCATAGTCAAATACTTCCTTACCACCCATGGACTCAATGGAAACATGGTCGGCATACTTGGAGCACGCCTTAAAGGATTCAATGATTTCCTTGGTATAATCGCTTGTCCGCATGTGTACGCTCTCTGGCCTGCGCAGGTCGGCTATAGTCGCCGTATAAGCGGACTTCAGCCCATATTTAGCCTGCAAATCGTCCATCATCCTAGCTGTCAGGGCGGCGATATCGGCACCCCAGTCGGGGGTATGAGTCATCTGGAAGACGTGCTCATTCTCGACCACAAGAGTAGGATGTCCCACGATGACCATTCTTTCCAGGGCATCGAAGTTCATCTTTTCATACTCCCGCATCAGGGTCTTCTTGGTCTTTTCGGTGCCCGGTCTGGGATGAGGTTTTATCGTAGGATGGACATAGCCTCCACCGTACTTAATTCCCCTCTTGCTGGTAACCGGGAACTTGGTAGTTCCGAAAATCATCTCATCGCCGCTCTTATATGCCATTGCAGTAGTTGGTTTTCTAGCCATTTTTTTCCTCCTTTTTAATAAATAGCTTGCTCCTATTTATCTTTAAATTTATCTTCTTGGGTATCACCTCCTTTCGTGTTTAATTATGGCTTTAGAGAATAAACTTATGTTAACCTGTCACACCTCAGTTTTTTGTTAAGCGGCAAATTGTGCGCTATTTTACCATACCTCAGTTTTTTGTCAAGTGGCTAATTTTATATTACTCTACCACATTTCAATTCTTTGTCAGATGGCGAATTGTATATTACTTTACCACATCTTAAATTTTTGTCAAGCCATTATTCTGGCCCATAATAAACAACGAGCGGATTTATGTAAACTAAGTACTAAATATTAAAGTACTTAATAACCCAAAAATCCGCTTAAGGTTTTCGCCTACATGATACCTTTCTGCTCAAAAATCTTTTTACTACCTGTAGACTATGTCCAAAATTCTTCTTGTTTCTTATTATATATTAGAGCACGTTTACCTGGGTTCTATATAGACATTATAGCCATTGCTATTCTTAATATACAGGTCAACTTACCGGTTTAGTCATGTATTTTTGACCCACGCTTTATACTCTTCTTTTCCCTGCCTTACCTCCTTCTGGCAATGTTATTATAGATTATCAATAAATTAATCTCGGCAAAACCGGTGAAGGTTTTGATTAACTTGTATAACTTTTGGCTACTTCCACCATAGCCATAAGGTTTTCTATGGGTGTACCCGGGGCTACGGCGCAGCCCGGAGCCAATATCTGAATACCCGCCTCTATAGACTTTCTGCATTCCGCTTTTACTGTTTCTACATCTTTCATAAACAATACATTAGCCGTGTCTACCCCGCCCATAAAGATGGGCTTCTCTCCAACTTTTTCTCTGGCTTTCTTTAGGTCAGTGGCAGGTTCTATACTCAAAATTTCGGGGCCGCTCTTCGCCTCCCACTCTATGGTCTGCCCCACGTCACCACAGATATGAAGTATCTTGGGAACCTTTATCTCCGCAAACTGCTTGACTTGGAATTCATATACCAAGTCATGGTAACTATTAGGCATTATAATAGCGGGAGAAGCACTCATATCCTCATTGGAGATGATGTCGGCGCCGGCATCAATAAGGGCATGGGCTAACATGGTTCCTGCCCTTTCGGCTACATCCAGGAAGGGGAGAAGCTTATCCGGTGCCTTAACGGTAGCTTTCAGTGTTTTTGTCACCCCTAACATAGAAGCGGCAATGGAGAAGGGTCCGATAATTCCACCCTCAATGAGTACCTCATCCCCCAGTTCCTTCTTCATTATTGTAATTGCCTTGAGTAGTTCCGGTATTCTCCCCCGTGACAGAAAGTCGTCGGGAATCACCGGGGTATCATCTAGTGAATATGCCTCTGGATGTGCCATACCGGGGATACCTTTCTCGCCGCCGGACTTTATGGGACAACCAAGAGCCTCAGCCTCCATGGTCTGACAGAAGGGGGCCCTTACCACATCAAAGCCTAGTACGGTATAGGCAGCCATAGCCTGTTTAGCCATGGCTTCTGCCTTTTCATGCCCTTCCGGCCAGAAGGCGCCCACCTTTTCCATTTGGTCGTAGGTTATAGTCGAGTTGGCAGTAAAGCAGGGCATACGGTCCGGTTTTTGACGGTTCAATACCGCCATCACACGTTCTTTAGCGTTTATGTTAACTCTCCTTACTTGATGTTGGAAATCCTTGACCTTTCCGTAATTATAGGGGATTTGTCAAAAGTTTGTCAAGAGCTTGTCAGGAGTTTGTTGACTCTATACCGAATTTTATGGTAAATGATAAGGTGGTAGGAACTCCATTCTTAAAAGTTCCCCCCTTTTGACCCCTGCACCCGTTGACATTTCTCTAGCCAGGCGCTACAGTTGTTTTCGTGACTGCCGTCATCCAGAAGAAGACCCCAGAGCAGCGGCTGGAATAGGCAATACTGGAAAAGGTTGAGAGGAAACAAAAACTTAATAACGAGCGGGTGGTATAATGCGTGGCTAATCATGCGAACGAACATAATGCGAGGAAAGGAGAGTTACCATGCTACTCACTGATGAAGAGACAAGGATGCTGGCCGGGGAATATGGCCCCGGGACACAGAGGTCTATAGACCTATTAATAAAGTTAGGCGAATCAGCCGATGCCGAAAAGCTGGTTCAAACCGCTTATGCTCACACTAGCTACGATTTTTCTCCTGTGGATTACTGGGACCTTTTGACTGAGGGGGTTAAAAAAACACCACACCGGGTTACCACTCATCCTTCCTTCGACCCCGAAGAATGGAAAAAATGGGGACTACCCCTGGCTGACAACTGGCTAGGCCCACATGAGAAGAAGCTTAAGAAATACTTGGAGTTGGGCTGGCTGCGCACCGAGACCTGTGCCGAGTATCTCATTGGCATCATGCCACGCAAGGGTGATATCGTCTCCATGGGTGGCAGTTGTATGCAGGTTACCAATAACAGCCTGTTCGGGGCAAGGGTAGACAGGATGGGTATTTTGATTTCCCTGGCGGCGGCGGTCTGCGGACGGACACCGCTGATGGGCATACTATTGCCCGAGAATAGATATGCTAGTCACCTGGCGGAGCTGGATGGTCTGGATATAAGCGATTGGGGTATTCCTCATTATCACTGCCTGGGCTACTACATTGGCGACCAGATACCCGGGTTCAAACCCGTGGCGATAACTGGGCTGCCGTCTAACCTTCCTTTCGATTTTGCCCGGGCACTGGTGGTCTCAATGCCGACATCAGGAGCAGTAACCCTGGCTCATATAGTAGGGACTACCCCGGAGGCTCCCACCTTAGAGGCAGCTCTGGGGAAAAAGAGGCCTGAGCAGGTGATAAAGGTGGGGAAACAGGAGATGACCAAAACCTGGGAAAGGTTAAACGTCTGGGATAATGATATAGTGGAGCACGTGGCTTTCGGTTGCCCTCATGCCACCATTGATGAGATAGGTCGAGTTGCCGAGTTATTAGAGGGCAAAAAAATCAAGACCACAATGATAATAGGAGCTTCAGCGCCGGTTGAAGCTCTAGCCAGACGGCAAGGTTGGGCCGACATTATCGAAAAAGCCGGTGGGTATTTCCAATGTGTCTGCCCATCTATAAACAATCCCTTCACCCGCAGTGATATCGCCGGCGATAAGCAGGCGAAGAGCGCCGCTACCAACTCAGCCCGAAGTGCTCACTACCTAGCCACGGTAAGCAAGGTCAAAGTCTTTTTTGGTACCGACGAAGAATGCGTCAATGCTGCCATCACCGGTAAATGGAAAGGAGAGATACCAAAATGGAAATAAAAGCTCACATGATAAGCGCTGGTAAGGCAGAAGGGGAAGCGGTGGTCTATAACGGGCCGTTCTCCTTCCTCGGTGATTTAGACCCGGCTACCGGTAAGGTTCCTATGCCGCGGCACCAATTAGAGGGTACAAGCCTGGTCGGTAAGGTGTTTGTGTTCACTACCGGCAAGGGGTCCAGTGCCGGTGATTCTGCCGCCTGGGCGGCAAAACAAAACAATAACGCACCCGCGGCTATGATATGCCTGGAGAGTGAGCCCATCTTATCGGGCGCGGTTATCATTACCAAGATTCCTACTGTGGATAGACCGGAGAAGAATGTATTTGAGCTGATAAAAACCGGGGATTATGTAAAGGTCGATGCCACCGCCGGCATCATTGAAGTCGTGGGAAAATAAGAACATGGCTATGATTATTTGATGCTGTCTATCAGGTCCTGGCGGCTGGTCATAGCGGCGACCGTATTTAGAAAATCCTTGAGTGAGGCACTCCGACTTCTTAATTCCTTTAACTCAAGCCCGATGGGGCTAATAGAGGTTGGGTCATCAGCATATGTCCCGTGAAAGGCAAAATAGGCTTGATTTAGTTTCCTAATATAATAGCCCCTTGAAGCTAAATATTGCCGTTTCTGTTCCATAAATTCTTCAGCCTGCTCAATTTCTCCCTGGGCTAGGTAATTGTCAACCGCCCGTCTTATCTCCCTCATTTCCCGGTTGAAGTCAAATCCTGCCTCTGCTTCCTGGTTCTGGCGAGCACCGTTATTTTCATACTGAGAGTAGTATTTCTGGCATACGATAGACCCAATTTCATCGCTGACCATACTGGCTAAGGTCTCATTTATGGTGGCAATTTCATAATTTCTGGACACACCGATTAAATCCAGTAAGTATAGAAAACCTAACGGCTTGAAAACCAGATATTGATGCAGCCACTCCTCAGTCGCCGTATCAATAGTAAACTCCAGGTCAGCGTCAGTGGTAACCAAGCTGGGATATGTCGCTCCCAGACCACCGAGTTCTACCACCAGTGATGAGACGCCTAACTTATCAGCCTCGGATTCAATCCCCTCTATTTCCTCCAGGCTAATGTTCGTCTGCAGGGTAATTTCTCTCATGCTCTCTATTTTTTCCCTAGGTGAAATCACCAGCAAATGGGGTGGTTTCTCCAGCTTGAAATTTATTGGCGGAAAGCTAACCTTTAACCTTATGTATTCATCTATTGGATGGAAGATGCCCTCTTGAACCAGCGTTTCTTTTACCTGCTTCTCTATTATCCTCTCCACCATTTCCTTTAAAGCTATCCTTCGCTCTTGTAATATATTTAGCTCGGCTTCGATTGAAGTCGGGTTGCCCTGCCCTTCACCGGCATTGATGGCTTCTAATTCGGATTCCAGGGTTTTTATCCGCTCACCAGAGGAGAAATACTCCATGACTACGTGGATTTCATCATCAATCTTTTCATCCTTACCGAAAAGCCATTGATTTGCTTCCCGTGATATAGCCCTTGACTCCCATTCCACAATACTAAAGCTATATGGTTCGACGATTGAGCTCAGGCGATTATCGAAATCCAGGGAATGAGCACAACCTCCGCCAAGGAAACAAACTAATGCTAGACTGGCCAGGGTAATCAATTTTATCTTCAACTCAGCTTTGCCTCTACCTGCTCATCAAAAGTCTGGCAATGCCAGTTTCAGCGTTTATAATAACCCTATTGTGACAAAATGTTAAGTAATAGGTAAGGGATGATATTTACTATATTGAGCCCTAAACAGACGAGGCCTGGTTTCACCGCCCCAAGGACTGAGGCTGGGAAGAAAGCAGCGGACCATAAAAGCTCCTGAGACGGATTGACAAGATGCCACCGCTGGCTTATAGTGCCCATTGAATAAGTTGAGCCTAAGTTGTTTAGCTACGCCCATTACGCAACTCCAGTTGAAGCCAAAAATTTATCAAGCTTCCATACCACCAAAGCAGAGGAGGTAATGATAAAAATGGAGGAAGTAGCCGAAGGGACATACCGAGTAGAAGTATGGATACCCAAGGTTAATACTATCTTTGCAGCGTATCTCATCCATGAGACAAGAGGGGTAGTGATAGAGCCCGGTCCCACAGCCATTCTTCCTTCAATTCAGGAGGCGATGAAACAATTGGGGATGAAAGAGCCGGCTTATATTATCCCCACCCATATTCACCTAGACCACGCCGGGGCGATAGGCAGCCTGGCTCAACTTTTTCCTCAGGCTAAAGTAGTGATTCATCCCCGGGGAGCAAAGCACGTGGTCAATCCCTCCCGCTTGATTGAGAGTTCCAGAATGTCCTTTGGCGATGATTTTGAGGTCTACTACGGCTCCATTCTCCCCGTCCCCGAATCCCAGTTAAAGATTCCTGAAGATGGGGAGACAATTTCCGTTGATGGTAGGGAACTCCAGATAATCTATGCCCCAGGCCATGCCAGCCATCACATGGCTATCTTCGATAGGAAGACAAGGGGTCTTTTTTGTGGAGAAGCCCTCGGGGTGCCAATGCCGGGGGCAGAATCATCACCAGTACCGGTTGCCGCCCCACCAAGCTTTGATATAGAGGTCTACCTGGAGACTATGGAAAGATTAAGGGAACTCCATCCCCGGGTTCTTTTCTATTCGCACGACGGAGTAGGTAACCAGCCGGAGGAGCTCATCTCCACTGCCGCCGAAAACACCAGGATTTTTGGTGATATAATCCTGAAAGCCCTGAGGAGCGGGGAGACTACTGAGGCTATTACTCACCGAATCCAGGAATACATTTCCCGCCAGCTTGGTGCCAGTGGGGAGGGGTTGGAGATGGGGATGATTGTCGAGGGATTTATCTTCTACTTCAAAAAGCAGGGGCTGGTGTGAAGGAAGAGGTGAGAGACCAAAACGTAGCGATAAAAAGTCTACCCCTAACAGTGTCCTGGCACCCGCCATATCACCGATGAGCATGCTAAGACTTCAGCCTCTGCTCCGCAAAATATATGTTTCCCCCAAGCTGTCTCGGGCATTTTCCATCGCTTGCGTGCCGATGGCTCGGCAGCCGATAAAGAGGAAAACTTTGCTTCCTCCTAAAAAGTTATGTAAAATACCTGAAACCGAGAGGGCTCTATGCAACCGGGGGAAAGCAACCGGTATAATAGGGCTCTAGCTGCACTCGTAACCTGACTAGGCATGAAGAGTCTTTATTCCTCGTTGGAGGGACATGGTAAATAAGGTGAAAAAAGACCGGCTATACTATGGCTGGATAGTGGTGGCAGCCTGCTTTTCTATTGGGATTATTAGTTATGGCATACACTTCTCTTACGGCGTGTTCTTTACCTCCCTGGAGCAACACTTCATCTGGAGCCGAACCCTAACCTCGGGGATTTTTTCAGTTTACGTGTCGCTCGGCTGTGTGTTCGCCATTTTAGGAGGCTGGGCTCTAGACCGGTATGGACCGAGGATAGTTATCATCATCATGGGCTTTTTTGCCGGGTTAAGCCTGTTACTGACCAGCTATGCTAACTCGCTGGGGCATCTATTTATCACTTACAGCCTATTATTGGCGATAGGCATTGGACCCACTTACACGGTTACCATGGCAACCGCTTCAAGGTGGTTCGCCAAAGGGCGAGGGTTAGCGTTGGCTATTGTCGGTTCTGGATCCGGTTTGGGAATGATAGTCATGGCGCCAATTGCTGCCTACCTTATTTCCGGCTACGGCTGGCAAACTGCTTATTTCATTATTGGTATTGTAGCCTGGTTCACCATAATCCCATGTGCACTGCCGCTGAGAAAGGCTCCCACCGCGGTAGCACCGTTAGCCAATGCAGAGAAGTGGGCAACCCCTGCTCCCACTGCACTCCAGGAACAACCCCCGAATGAGCCAGAGGGTTTTTCGCTGCCCCAGGCAGCTAAGACCAAGAACTTCTGGTTGCTGTCTCTGGTGTGGCTACTGTATTCCTTCTGTTTACATTCAGTGCTCATCCATCTGGTGCCGCATGCTATTGATTTGGGTATCAGTCCAATCGAGGCGGCAGCAATACTTAGCTTAGTAGGGGGCACAAGTATTCCCGGCAGGCTACTTACGGGTAGGCTGTCAGACGCTATTGGCCGGAAACAGACGGCTATAGTCAGCGCGCTGTTAATGGCGGGGGCAATGTTGCTGCTGGCTGGAGGGTCAAATTTGTGGATGTTATACCTATTTGGTATCATCTTCGGCCTGTCCTTTGGAGGGCTTGACCCTCCCCTTATCGCCCTGATTGGAGATGTCTTCGGGATGCGTCATATCGGAGTAATTATAGGGGTATTGGTAGTGGGCTGGAACTCTGGTGCCGCCATCGGTCCAGTTCTAGCTGGCTATATTTTTGATGTTAGCGGTAACTATGCTTTTGCTTTCCTAGCCGGGATGATAGCCATGCTGATAGCAGCCGTGTTAATTCTGCTGGTAACACAACCCAAGCGAGGGGCACAAACACTATCGGGACACTAACTACCAACCCCCTTTCCCCTTACGGCTATATTGACAAAGACATAATTCAGCACTAGGATTTGCCTTAGGGCATATCCATCTAAACTGTCCCTAAGGAGTGAAATATGGACTTACTAGACCTGGTAAAACACAGAAAAAGCATCAGGGGTTACTTAGATAGAGCCGTTGAGAGAGAAAAGATTATGATGTGTCTTGAGGCAGCCAGAGTGGCTCCTTCCGCCTGCAATTCACAGCCGTGGAAATTCATAGTCGTAGATGACCGGGAATTAAAGAATAAACTCTGCGATGCGGCCTTTAGAGGGATATATTCGATAAACTCTTTTGGCAAAACGGCACCGGTTATCGTCGCCGTCATTTCCGAAAAGTCCAAGTTCTTAGCTAGAATAGGCGGTATGTTTCGGAGCACCAAATATTACCTCATAGATATCGGGATAGCCGGTGAGCATTTCGTGTTGCAGGCTGAGGAATTAGGCCTAGGGACATGCTGGATAGGCTGGTTTAACGAACGGGCGATAAAAGCAATCTTGAACATACCACCGAATAAAAAGGTAGACATCCTGATAAGTTTAGGCTATTACGATAGGGAAACGGTACGTTCAGAACATGACAGGGAGCCGATGGATGAAATCGCATCCTTTAATTCTTACTAACTCCAGAGGACGTCGGGTAAGCGTGGTCAGGACGAGCGCACAATGGCATCACTCATCCGGCACACTCGCACCATCTGCTTAACATCGTGAACCCGCACTATGTCAGCACCATTGGCGATAGCAATAGATATAGTCGCCGCAGTACCCTCAACGCGCTGGTCGGCGGGGAGGTCCAGCACCAGACCAATGAAGGACTTACGGGAAGTACCAATTAAAATGGGTCTTCCCAATGACTTCAGTTCGCCTAAGCGGCGGATGATTTCTAACTCCTGCCGCCAGGTCTTGCCGAACCCGATGCCGGGGTCGAGAATAATGCTCTCCCCGGGTACGCCCAGTTTCAATGCCAGGTCCAGACTATTTTGAAGGGAAGCAGTCACCTCAGCTATAACATCCCCGTAGTAAGCGGTATCACGCCGGACGCCGGCATCATAACCACCCTTGTCCCGCTGGTTACTCATCAAAATAAGAGGAACACCCTTTTCGGCAGCCAGCTCGGCTAGCTTTGAGTCTCGTTTCAAACCCCACTGGTCATTGAGCATGACGGCACCAGCCTCAAGTGCCCGGCGTGCCACCTCCGACTTATAGGTATCAATGCTCAGGGGGACAGGCACCTCAGAAACCATCCGCTCTATAACCGGAATTACCCGCTTAATTTCCTCGTCAACTGAGACCGGAGCTGAATTAGGACGGGTGGATTCTCCACCAACATCTATAATGTCAGCACCTTCAGCAACCAGGCGATGCGCCTGAGCCACCGCTGACTCGAGGTCGCTAATTCCGTCCCCGGAGAAAGAATCGGGGGATAGGTTGATGATGCCCATAACATAGGTTCGTTCCCCCCAGCGGAACTCGGTATTGCCACATTGAGTAATACCCGATTGATTCATGACTAGATTCTACCACATTACCTGAAGTCTCTCTAAGTCTTGAATTCCCTATTTTATCGGGATAGTATATAATTAATGCTGGCTTCTTTCCATACTTAAGCACCGTCTTCTTGGTCAAAACACTTTTAATAATGAGTTTTAAAGAGTGAAACGCTATCCCCTACTGGAAGAGATATATACTCCACTCACCGCACCCCAGTGCTTTGAGCTATTCAAAGACCGTCCCTTCAGCTTTTTTCTGGATAGTGGCATGGACCCGGGTAAGCTGGGGCGTTACTCCTTTATGGGCAGCGACCCCTTTCTGGTGCTGCAAAGCCGGGGCAAAGAAATCTCGCTCAGCCACAGTAATGAGAAACAAAAAATTATTCAGGGCAACCCTTTTGATGTGGTCAATGAGTTACTGGAGCTCTATTCCCTGGATGCCCCCCCGGCGGGCATTCCCCTGGTGGGTGGGGCGGTAGGCTATTTCAGCTATGACCTGTGCCATTTTATCGAGCGCCTGCCGTCAACGGCGGTTGATGATTTGAACCTCCCCGAATGCTACCTGGCCTTCTATGACACGGTTGTTGCCTTTGACAACCTAACCGGGAAGACATATTTGGTCGCCACCGGATTTCCCGAACTGGAAGAGGGAAAAAGAAAGCATCAGGCAGAAGAAAAACTTGAGGAGATGAAGACCAAACTTCTGAATAAGCCCTGGGTTCCTAATGCCGAAGAGCTATTGACAACGGCTACAGTTAGACAAGACGTTGTGCTCAAATCAAATTTTACCCGAGAGGAATACCTCAAGGCTGTAGCCGCCGTCAGGGAATACATATGTGCCGGGGACATCTTCCAGGTAAACCTATCCCAGAGATTTGAAGCCGACCTGCCGGTTTCCCCCTACGAACTCTACCGGCAATTACGCAACATCAATCCGGCTCCTTTCGCCAACTACTTCAACTTTGATGGGGTAAGTGTGGTCGGTGCTTCTCCTGAGAGATTTCTCAGAGTTAAAGGGGATTGGGTTCAAACCCGACCCGTCAAGGGAACTCGACCGCGCGGTAAATCTGCAGTCCAAGATGAAGCCCTGGCGCAAGAATTATTGTCGAGTATTAAGGACCGGGCGGAGAATATTATGATAGTTGACCTTGAACGGAACGATTTAGGGCGCGTATGCCGATATGGAACAGTGAAGGTTACTGAACTGGCTATCCTTGAGACCTATCCCACCGTCTTTCACCTGACCTCCACTGTCGAGGGTAAACTGCGCCCGGGGAAAAACCGAATTGACCTTCTCAAAGCCACCTTTCCCGGCGGTTCCATAACCGGAGCCCCGAAGGTGCGGGCGATGGAAATTATTGACGAGCTGGAACCTACCCGGAGGAGCATCTACACCGGCTCACTCGGCTACCTCAGCTTCAGTGGGGAAATGGACATAGACATAGTTATTCGAACCTTTATTATTAAAGATGGCCGGGCTTACTTTCAGGTAGGGGGTGGTATCGTCTATGATTCGGAACCGGAGGCAGAGTATGAGGAAACACTGGACAAAGCCAGGGCGCTAATTCAGGCGCTTAACCTGTCGACTCAAGTTACGGTGGAGGCGAGGTAGTGATTCTGGTTATAGATAACTATGATTCATTTGCTTATAACCTGGTTCAATATCTGGGCGAGCTGGGCGGCGAACCAGTAGTCTACCGGAATGATTGTATAACCCTGGAGCAGATTGAAGCTTTAGCTCCGAGCCACATAGTAATCTCCCCCGGGCCTTGTACTCCACTGGAAGCCGGGATTTCCAATGATGTAGTTCGTTACTTCAGGGGAAAGATTCCCATTTTGGGGGTATGCCTGGGACATCAATGCATCGGGTATGTATATGGCGGTACCATAAAGCGAGCCGCAGTGCCGGTACATGGTAAGCAGTCTCTTGTCTTCCACGACGGTGAAACCATCTTTAAAGGTTTACCATCCCCCCTGCTTGGTGGTCGCTATCACTCCCTAATAATAGACGCCGGGACCATCCCGGCTTCTCTTGAGGTTTCTGCCAGGACGGAGGACGGAATAATTATGGGAGTGAGAAACCGGGAACACGTGGTAGAGGGAACCCAAGTTCACCCGGAGTCGATACTAACCGATAGTGGTCATGACATATTGACCAACTTCCTGAACTTACCCAAGCCGTCGCTAAAGGTGAGGAAGTAATAATGGAAGAGCTTGTCTATTTGAATGGCTCCCTGCTCCCCCGCTCTCAAGCGCACATCTCGGTTTTTGACCACGGCTTTCTCTATGGATATGGACTATTTGAGACCATGCGTGCCTATCATGGGAAAATCTTTCTACTGGAGCGACACCTCAATCGCCTGCTAAGCGCCTCTTTGGTTCTCGGCTTGGGCTCAAGGCTTAATGCTGCCGAACTGGGCAGGGCTTGCAGGGATACATTAGTAGCCAACGGTCTGGAAAACGCCCGCCTGCGGCTCACCGTCTCCAGGGGTGAGGTAGATTCTTTCCCGGGACCCGGCGTTGGTAATAACCCCACGGTACTGGTTACGGCGAGCGATTACTCCCCTCCACCACCAGAGACCTACGCTAATGGTTCCCGAGCCGGGGTCGCCTCCTTTCCTCGCTATAGCCAATCACCAATACTCAGGCTGAAATCTACCAATTATTTACTTAATATTAGAGCCAGGCTAGAAGCTGAAGCCGCCGGACTGGATGAAACAATGTTCCTAAATGAGCACGGCTGTATTACTGAGGGCAGCATAAGTAACGTTTTCTTCGTAACCCCAGCTCCCAGTCTGGTTACGCCTCCGGTTGAAAGTGGCCTACTGCCCGGCATTACCCGCCAGGTAGTAATGGAGCTTGCCGATTCATTAGGGATAGATGCTGTCGAGAGTGAGGTAAAGTTGACCGACCTGAGGCAATTTGAGGAGGCTTTTCTTACCAATTCGCTGATTGAGATAATGCCGCTGGTTGAGGTCAGGGAGAATAACGACAATATCACATCTATAGGTTCAGGAAATCCAGGCCCGGTTACCAGAAGATTAATGGCTGCCTATAGAGAGATGGTAGAACAGCATACCAATGCCAAAAATTAAGGTAAGCCCTCAAAAATAATATAAACTTACCTGTTCTGAGCTTAAAGGCATTTCAACAACAGTATAAAAATCTTCGTTTCTCAGCTTCTTTTATTCCGGTTCCCTGAGTTCTCTTAAACTCAATAGCCTATATAATCTTGACTAAGACTTACTCACTATCTAACCGCCGCTGCTACTGGCGTCGGCGCCAGACGAGGCCTCTGCAAAAGCTGCCCGTAATGGTAAACGGGGTCGGGAATCTGCAGCATCTTTAAAATATTATACAGCACTGCATTGCAACTTGATATGACTGGCTTCCCGATTTCTTCCTCAGCCGTATCCACTATCCCCAGTATACGACTCCACATACAGCTGACAAACACACAATCGGCGTCGGGTGCCGCTTGGTGACTATCCTTAATTAATTTGTAGACCGGGTAAGGATTGTGGCGGTAGTCCCAGAACTCCTCAGTTTTATTGTATCCCAGGTACTCCAGGTGAAGGGTTTCAATACCATAGGCCTTGAAGAAATCTATGGCTATGTCAAAGACTTCCTTCAAATAAGGGCCGCACATGGCAATTTTCTTAATACCCAGCTCCTTGAATACCACCCGTAATGCGGTGGCGGTAGTTGTAGCGGGTATACCGGTAGCGTCTTCGATCTGTTTAATGAGACCTTCGTCATAGCCTGGTCCACCGACAAATGAGCCGGAGGTGCAGCCGAGGCATATCAGGTCAGGTTTATGACCAATACACAGCTTTTTGGATTCGCTCACCACATTATCAGCCATCTTCCTGAGCGCTTCAGGAGTAACCGCCTCCAGCCCCAATAGTGCCCTGGAGAACCTGACTCCCTCTGGAGCCACGACTTCATACTCCCGATACATTTCCGCCACCGGGGCTAACATGCCTACTTCCGCCCTCCACCCCTTAAGGTTCTGCTTGCATACGTCTTCTTCCATATTTCCCTCCTTTCCTAGTTCTTATACCTTCAATTCAATTTTACCACTCTATAAAATGTAGAGTCAATGAAGTCAGCCTCCCGGCTGGATATCCGGGAAGGGCATATGTCTCCACAAAAACATCATATATCGTCCTCTAAAGTGCAGATGTCAGGAAGATAGCGAAACTTCTCGTCCCAATCTAAGCCATAGCCCACTATGAACTTATTGGGAACAGTGAACCCCAGATAGTCAATAGTAACTGGAACCTGTCGCCGGGAAGGTTTATCGGTCAGGGCACAAAGCTTCAAAGAAGCAGGCTTTTTCTTCCGCAGGTAATCCAGAAGGAAAGAAATAGACAGACCAGTATCTACTATATCCTCAATCACCAATACATCCCGGCCTATAACTTTAGTGCGCAGACCTTGCACCACTTTAATCTTCCCCGAACTCTCCATAGCCCCGCCATAGCTGGATAGCCTGATAAACTCCACCTCCAGCGGGAAATCAAGCCGTCGAACCAGGTCAGCCATAAACACGAAAGAGCCTTTAAGAACACCTATCAACAGGGGGTGCTTATCCTGAAAATCCCGCTTGATTTCAGCCGCCAGCCTCTTAACCGTGGCTTCTATCTCGCCCCTGGTAAAAAGAATGCGGGGTTTGGGTTGAGAACGCATATCTACCTTCCTTAATCCAGCCGTGAGATTATAGCCTTTCTCTTTAACCCTGTCCAGCCAGGATTGAAGGAGTTACTGCGTCTCAGTTTAACGGACATCATCCTCTCATCCCAACCCACATATTCGGCAAACCAGCTTCAGGCTAAGGCTGTGATAACATATTCTACCCGACCGCCAATAAAACATGTTGACAAACCATATTTCATGTGCTATATTAGCTTAAAATAAACCGGGTATAGATAGAGCATGTTAATTAATATTACCTCAGGCGCATGGTACTATACTTATTTTATATTTCCGGAGCGCACACGGTGCGCTTGGGGGGATTTGGTATGAAGATGTAACTACAATTATTAAGGCAACAAATCTAAAGCAGAAAGTTCAAAAAGAACCCTCCCAGACGGAGGGTTTTCCTATTTTAGTAAGAGTATAATATTGGGAGAGTAAAATGATAATAATGAAAAAAGATGCCACACCAGAACAAATAGCTCACGTAATAGAAGAAATAAAGAGACAGGGACTAAGAGCCGATGTTAGCCAGGGAGAGTATAGGAGTGTGATTGGGTTCATCGGAGATGAAATGAAAATACCGTTTGACCATTTTGCCATTCTCCCCGGCGTAAAAGAGGTGATGAGGGTGGAGAGACCCTATAAACTAGTTAGCCGGGAATATGGTAAATTCTTTGAAAGCCCCCATAAGTACCGGAGGATTAAAGTGGGGAACGTGACCATAGGTGGCAATGAACCAGTATTCATAGCTGGACCCTGTGCCGTGGAGAGTAAAAAACAGCTATTTAGAATTGCCGAAGAGGTGAAGACGGCTGGGGCTCACATTCTAAGAGGCGGTATTTTTAAACCGAGGAGTTCGGTTCACTCTTTCCAGGGACTGGGAGCTATAAATCAGGAAAAAGCCGAGGAAACCTTAAACTGGTTGCGCCAAGCCGGGGATATGTTCCAAATGCCAGTAATAACCGAAATAAGAGGGGAATCACAGGTCGACCTGGTGGCAGATTATGTTGATATACTCCAGATAGGAGCCAGAAATATGTATGACCAGGACCTGCTCACCAAGGCAGCCAGAAAGAAGAAACCGGTTCTGCTTAAAAGACATTTTGGGGCTGGTATTGAAGAATTCCTGTCCTTTGCTGAATACATTGCTGCCGAGAGCAACAAGGATATCATTCTTTGTGAGAGGGGAATACTACCTCTGGGCAAAGGTAAGGCATACACCAGGTATACCCTTGACCTGGCCGCTGTTCCCGCCATTCAGAAAGAGACTTACCTACCGGTTATCGTTGACCCCAGTCATAGCACCGGGCGCAGAGACCTTATTTTCAATATGAGCTGCGCTGCTATAGCCGCCGGAGCTCTTGGCTTGATGATTGAGGTGCACTATGACCCGGCGGAAGCACTGGTCGATGCTCAACAGGCAATCACTGCCGATGAACTTAAAGACACCATCAAAACCTGCCTGAGAATCCATAAACTGATACACCCCAGAGCAACAAAAACTAAGGTAACATCGGATGAGAAAGGTTAAGGTTAGACTTAACAGCAATAGCTACGAGGTCCATATAGGTTCAGGTATATTTGACCATACCGGACACCAGCTAGAAGAAAATGGGTTTACCGGCAAGGTAATAATTGTCACCAACCCCGTAGTGAAGAAGCTATATGGTAATACCCTGAAGCAGAGCCTCACCAGGGATGGCTTCAAGGCAATCATCTTGGAGGTTCCTGATGGAGAAGAGCAAAAATCACTAGACACCGCGGGCAGGCTATACCATGAATTAACCAATCACTATGCGGAACGGACAACGCCGATATTAGCCTTAGGTGGCGGAGTTATTGGCGACTTAGCCGGGTTCGTGGCTGCCACCTATCTACGGGGGGTGCCGCTGGTACAAATACCAACCACCCTGCTGGCACAAGTCGATAGCAGTATCGGCGGTAAGGTGGCAGTAAACCACGGCCAATTGAAAAATAAAATTGGGGCATTCTACCAACCGAGCTTGGTAATCTCGGACACCGACACCTTAAAAACCCTTCCCGCCAAAGAACTGGCTAACGGATTAGCCGAAGCCATAAAAAGTGCCGTCATCTGGGATAAAGAGTTCTTCGCCTACCTTGAGAGAAATCTTGACCGGATAAAATCGCTTGATGCCAGATTGCTTGAGGAGACTGTTTTCCGCTCAGTCAAAATAAAAGCCGAGATAGTGGAAAAAGATGAGAAGGATTTAGGACTAAGAAGTATTTTGAACTATGGCCATACCATAGGCCACGCCATTGAATCAGCCTCGGATTTCAAAATGGAACACGGCGAAGCCATTGCCATCGGGATGCTGGCTGCGGGAAGAATCTCAAGCCAGATGGGTATGCTTGACCAGAATGAGCTAGCCAGGTTGAAGTGTGTTATTGAAAAAGCCGGCCTGCCCACCGAAATCCCCAGCCTAGATGCAAAGAAACTGATACAAATAATGGAACACGACAAAAAGGTTTTGGAGGGCAAAATAAGATTCGTCCTGCCGACATCGATAGGAAAGGCGTTTATCACCGATAAAGTAAGGCCTTCCTTAATAGAACAGGCTTTGGTTGGTTAAAATGAAGAGACCCAGAATTTGTGCCGTCATAGTCAGCGACGACCTGGCAGCAATAAAAGAAATCGAACCGCTCATCGACTTATTCGAGGTCAGAATCGACCTCATCGGTAACGGCTGGCAAGAACTGGTTAAGCAACTCAACCAACCGTGGATAGCCTGCAATAGGCGAGCCGACGAAGGCGGCAGATGGGGAAAAGGCGAACCAGAAAGAATAGACGAGCTGCTTAAGGCAACCGAGCTGGGGGCAGATATGATTGACATCGAGCTTAGGACGGCAAACCTGAGCGAAGCCATAGGGCTTATTAAACCGAGGGCAAAATGCCTGATTTCATTTCATGACTTGAAGGGAACGCCCCCTTTTGATGAGATAAAAGCAATGGTGCAAAGACAGATAGACGCCGGTGCCGATGTATGTAAGCTGGTTACTACCGCCCGAAGCTTTGAAGACAACGTTACCGTCTTACAGCTCATCTCATCGTTTCCTAACACAAAAATAGTCTCTTTCGCCATGGGTCATCTGGGCTTAGTCAGCCGGATTCTCTGCCCGCTGGTTGGCGGAGACTTCACCTATGCGTCAATTGAGAAAGGCAAAGAATCCGCCGCTGGTCAGATAACGGCGACCGACCTCAGGAAAATCTACGAAATGGTGGCAAAATGCTAGGTAAGGTCATGCCAGGCAAAACAAAGGTCTGTGGAATAATAGGCGACCCCATAGAGCATACTATGTCCCCCCTAATGCACAATGCCGCTTTTGACCGGATGGGAATGGATTATCTGTATGTTCCATTCAAGGTGGGAAAGGAAGACCTGGGCAAAGCTATTGAAGGCATGAAAGCCCTGAATATGAGGGGACTGAATGTTACTATACCCCACAAGGTAGCCGTTATCCCGTTTCTGGATAAGCTAGACCCTCTGGCCGAGAAGATAGGCGCGGTTAACACCATAGTCAATGAAGACGGGGTGCTGACGGGTTACAATACCGATGCCACCGGATTTCTACAGGCCTTGCTGGAAAGAGGAACCGAACCCGAGGGAAAAAACATAGTCATTCTGGGGGCCGGTGGCGCCTCAAGGGCAATCTCCTTTGTCCTGGCAGAAAGAGACGCCCATCTGGTTATCCTTAACCGGCAATTAGAGCTGGATTGGGCAGAAGAGCTAGCCCACCGGCTCTCCCAGACCTTTAACCAGGAGGTTGAAGCCCTGAAGCTGGACGAGGAAAACCTGGCTATGACGCTGGACAGAGCGGATATCCTGGTTAACGCTACCAGTGTGGGTATGAGCCCCAATATTAGTGAGACCCCGGTTCCGGCCAGACTGCTCAAACCCGGACTGGTTGTTTTTGACATCGTGTATAATCCCATCAAGACGAGGTTACTGAGGGAAGCTGAGGCAGCCGGTGCCAAGACCATAAACGGGGTTGATATGCTTGTCTGGCAGGGAGCTTCATCTGTTGAGATGTGGACTGGCCTGAGGGAGCCAATCGAGCTGATGAGGGAAGAGGCAATTAAGGGACTACAAACGAATGAAAACTAATATTGCCCTGATAGGTTTCATGGGGACGGGGAAAACTACGGTAGGTAAGGTTCTAGCCGAAAAGCTAAATAAGGAGTTTGTTGAGACTGACGCCTTAATTGAGCGGAAGGCAGGGAAGTCCATACCTGAGATATTCCAGCAGAATGGCGAAGTGGCTTTTCGCAAGCTTGAGATTGAGGTCATCAAGAAGGTTGCCCGGGAGCAAAACCTGGTAATCGCCTGTGGTGGCGGGATAGTCCTCAACAAGATAAACATCGACCGGCTGAGGCTGGAAGCCATAATAGTTTACCTCACCGCCTCGCCACAGGTAATACTAAAACGGACATCAGGTGACGGGGGGAAGAGACCCCTGCTTAACGTACCTGACAAGGCTGTGGAGATACGAGAGCTGTTGAGATTCAGGAAGCCCTTTTACGAACGAGCCGCCGATATCAAAATAAATACTTCCCGGCTGAACATCGTTTCTGTTGCCGAACAAATAATAAGCCAGTTGAAAGAGAATGAAAGCTTTAATTGATAAAAGCGAAATAAAAGGGAAGGTGAGAGCCCCTGCTTCCAAAAGCTACACCATTAGGGGGCTGATGTGCGCCGCTCTAGCCGGGGGCGAAAGTGAAATATTAAGCCCCCTTACTTCGGAGGATACCAATGCCGCCCTAAAGGTATTGAGCCAGGTGGGCACCCGTGTCTACCAGCAGAAGGACTTATGGAAAGTAGTCGGGGGTAATTTCCATAAACCAGATACCGACCTATTCTGTGGTGAATCGGCAGCGACCTTGAGATTTATGACGGCTATCTGTTCACTAATCCCCGGAAAGTGTCGTTTAGTCCCCGGCTTATCTCTTGCCCAGAGACCGGTCAAACCATTAATCCAAGCCCTCAGCCAATTGGGGGTGAATTGCTCAAGTTATGGTGAGATAGCCCCGGTAATTGTTGACGGCGGCAGACTGAAGGGTGGCGTAGCCGAACTACCGGGCAATGTAAGTTCTCAATTTGTATCCGCCTTATTGCTCATATCTCCTCTGGCTGAGGAGGGTGTTAAAATCAGACTGACCACACCCTTAGAATCAAAACCATTTGTCCTGATGACCCTGGACTGCCTGGAAAGATTCGGGATAAAAGTAGAATCCTCCACCGACCTCAGGCGATTTGAGGTATTAAAGCAAACCTATAAACCAGCCAAATACGAAGTAGAAGGCGACTGGTCCTCAGCTTCATACTTCCTGGCGCTGGGGGCTTTATCCGGCGAGGTGAAAGTGGAAAACCTGAACCCACAAAGTCGGCAGGGTGATAAGATAATATTAGACTTCCTGAGGGACATGGGCGCTTTGGTGGAGATAAACCAAAACTCAGTCACAGTGAGAAAGTCAAGCCTAAAGGCGATACGAGCCGACCTATCCGACTGCATTGACCTTCTGCCCACCCTGGCAATTCTGGCCGCCGCTGCCGACGGGGTAAGCGAGCTTACCGGAATAGACCGGGCACGGCTCAAGGAATCAAACCGGGTGGCGGCGGTAAGAGAAGGATTAGAAAAGATGGGGATAAAAGCTATAGAGGAAAGAAATAGATTAACCATCTCTGGCTTAAAACCAAAAAGTGCGGTCATAGACCCGAGAGGCGACCACCGGCTAGCCATGGCCTTCGGTATACTTGGCTCAGAGGCTGGGGGCACCGTAATAAATGACGCTGAATGCATTGCCAAGACATATCCCCAGTTCTGGGAGGAGCTAAAAAGCATAGGAGGGGAGGTGAAGATAAATGGGAAATAGTTTGGGTAAGCTTTTCACCATAACCAGCTTTGGCGAAAGCCACGGACGATGTGTCGGCATCATTATCGATGGCTGCCCCACCGGTCTGGCTATCACTGAGGAGGCTCTTCAGAGAGAGGTAGACAAAAGAAAACCGGGGATAGGGGTGATGGCAACCAAGAGGGCTGAGGAAGATAAGGTAGAAATTTTTTCCGGCATCTTTAACGGCACCACTACCGGCGCCCCGATTTGTCTGCTGATATGGAATAAGGATGTTGATTCCAGTGAATATGAAAGGACGAGGTTCCTGCCCCGACCGGGTCACGCCGATTATACCGCCTTTATGAAATACGGGGGATTTAACGATTTCCGGGGTGGGGGTAGATTCTCGGGAAGAATTACCGCTTCCTTGGTAATGGCTGGAGCCCTGGCTAAGAAACTGCTCAACCTGGTTGGTATTGAGGTTCTGGCTCACACCGTTGCCATAGGCGGCATAAAAGCCAAACCAGTGGCATTTGAAGAAATAAGAGAAAACGTGGAGAGAAACCCGGTCAGGTGTGCCGACCCGGAAGCCGCCGAAGCGATGGTTAGAGTAATTGAGAAGACTAAAGAAGAGAGTGATAGTGTCGGCGGCATCATAGAAGGCGTAGCCCTCAATGTGCCCGTCGGCTTGGGGGAACCGGTCTTTGACACCCTAGACGGAGACCTAGCCAAAGCCCTTTTTGCCATCCCCGCCGTCAAGGGGGTCGAGTTCGGCTCAGGTTTCTCAGCGGCGGTGAAAAGAGGCTCGGAGAATAATGACCCATTCACCATCAGAGATAATAAGATAGTTACCACGACCAATAACGCTGGTGGCATACTGGGCGGAATAAGTAATGGCATGCCCATCGTGGTCAGGGTAGCGGTTAAGCCAACCTCTTCTATCGCCAAAAGCCAGGAGACAGTAAATATGGAAAGTATGGAAAGCGCCAGCCTGACCATCAAGGGAAGACATGACGCCTGCATCGTACCCCGAGCGGTGGTGGTGGTGGAAGCCATGATAGCGGTAACCCTTTGTGACTTCGCCCTGAGGGCGGGACTAATACCGAGGGTGATAAAATGAGCTTAGAAGACTTAAGAGGAAAAATAGATAACGCTGATACCAAGATAGTTCAGCTTATAGCGGAAAGGATAAGAATCGCTCAGGAAATAGGCAAGGAGAAACAGGGAAAAGGACAACAAATTGAAGACAGAGAACGGGAGAGGAAAGTCCTGGAAAATGTCAGGCGCATTGCCCGGGGAAAAAGCCTGAACCAGCAAGATATAGAAAACATCTACAAGCAAATAGTCACCGTCTCCAAAAGGGGACAAGGGATAGCGGTTGCCTTTCAAGGTGAAATCGGGGCATATAGTGAAGAGGCAGCCCTCCGCTTTTTTGGACCACCCATTCAAGCCCAACCCTGTGAAAGCCTGGACAATGTCTTCAAAACGGTGGAACGGGATGAGGCTCAGTTTGGCGTTGTTCCCATTGAGAATTCACTTGAGGGAAGCATAAGCCGGACATACGACCTTTTTCTAGACTCAAGCCTCAAGGTGTGCGGGGAGATAGAACTGAGAGTCAGCCATTGCCTGATAGCCAGCCAAGAGGCGCGGCTGGACTTGATAAAAAGGGTTTATTCTCATCCCCAGGCTCTGGGTCAGTGCCAGGCTTTCTTAAGACACTTAGACTGCGAACTAATTCCTACCTATGATACCGCCGGTAGCGTGAAAATGATAAAGGAGAAGGATATAACCGATGGTGGCGCCATCGCCAGTGCCCGGGCTGCCGAAATCTACGGGATGAAGGTCATGGCTAAAGAAATAGAGGATAATCCCAATAATTTCACCAGATTCTTTATTCTGTCCCGACAGGACTCACCGCCATCAGGGAACGACAAAACCTCTATAGTTTTTTCGGTAAAGCATAAACCGGGAACACTGTATGAATTTCTTAAAGAATTTGCCGCCAGAAATATCAGTTTGACCAAGATTGAATCCAGGCCAACCAGGCAAAAACCCTGGGAATATAATTTTTACCTGGACTTTGAAGGTCACCGGGAGGATAAGGCGCCGCGAGAAGCGCTGAAGAATGTAGAAGAGATTTCGCTCTTTGTCAAAGTCCTGGGTTCATATCCTAAAGCTAAGTAAAGGAAACTGTGGAGTGAACAACCAAGTGAGAATAGCCATAATTGGTGGCTCAGGGAAGATGGGGCAATGGTTGGCCAACTTTTTGGTGAAAGATGGCAGGGAGGTGATAATAACCGGCCGGAACCAGAGAAAACTTCTCGACGCCAAACAGCAACTGGGTGTCGAGATGGCGACTAATGTGGCAGCAGTCAAGAGAGCTGACGTAATTTTGCTCTCCGTGCCCATAGACGATTTTGAAGCAGTTATCAAGCAGATTTGTCCCCATACACGTCCTGAGCAGGTCATCATAGACATTACCTCAATCAAGGAGTCCCCGGTGGAAATAATGCACAAGCATATAAAAGGGGGGATAACGCTTGGTGTGCACCCGATGTTTGGTCCCGGTGCCAGTGATATTACCCATCAGAACTTTGTGCTGACACCCACCAATAAGAATGAGAGAGTCCTGGCGCAAAAGGTCAGGGAATATTTAGAAACCAGAGGCGCCAGAGTCACTCTGATGACTCCTCACCAGCATGATGAAATGATGAGCGTTATTCTCGGCCTGTCTCACTTCATCGCTATAGTTTCCGCCGATACTCTGTTGAGCCTGGATAAATTAAAACTGATGAGGTCAATCAGCGGGAGCACTTACAAATTATTACTAACGCTGGTGGAAAGTGTTATTTCCGAGGACCCGGAGTTTTGCGCCTCGTTACAAATGAGTTTACCCGGTGCAACGAAGGTTAACCAGCTGTTTCAAAGCAGATTAGAAGCCTGGGCAGATTTAGTAGCCAATAAAGACAGACGGAAATTTATCCGGAAAATGAATACCCTGCGGAATAGACTTGAGAAAGATGACCCTGACTTAGCGAGGGCTTACCAGAACATGTACAAGCTCATAGAAGGGCTATAGAAGTTATTTTAGAAAAGGTAATTATCCCTTGGGAGCAAGTAGCTATATTTTAATATAGATAACATTATACTATTGACATTATAATATAGTTGTGCTATATTATAGCAAGATACGACGAAGGGGAACGGCGTAAGGTTCTGTCCTTACGAGGTTCCCTTTCACTATTTACGGTATTCCAACTTGTTTCTGAGGTCATCAAGATAACAGATATAGGTTCCAGACGCTTGTTCTAGGAGATGTGAACATTTGTCTTTCTTTGATGCTATGACTGTACGCAATTTATTCTTCTGTATCAAATATTCAACTAGGCAAGCAAAATCCCCATCGCTTGTTACTACTATTGCTTCTCTATAAACTCTATACTGGGTCATAGATTTAAGAACCAATTCGGCATCAATGTTTCCCTTCAGCATACCGTTAACGGTTTGGGTCTGTTTATATACCATTTCGTAACCCTCAGATTTAAGCCTATCGTATAACCCTTGGTTAGAGTCAATAAAACCTATGCAATAATACGCTTTACTAACGCCATACATTTCTTCTAGATACCGCCTAAACTTCTTCGTATCCAATTTCCATCCTATATCTAATGCAGAACGATGCACGTTATTTCCATCAATAAAAGCGGCATTAAGTAACGGTTTTTTCATTCAATCTCTGCTGACTATAGCACTAAAGTAAGGGGCGTCAAGGGATAATTACGTTAGAAAATTTTGAGGCAGCCGGGATTCGTGTTCAATTATTGAATTTCCCAACTGCCTCTCTGTATTCAAAAGACAAGCCGAAATCAGCCTAGCCTTGCCACTAAAAACTACATCACTTTGTATTTTGGCCCATCCCCTCCCTCGGGAACTTCCCACTTGATATTCTGCAGGGGGCACTTTACCCGGCACGTCTGACAATGCAGACAGTTTGACGGGCTCAACATCATCTTGTGGTCTTCAAATTTATATACTTCTCCGGGACAAAATAATTCACAGGGGTGGCACCCGTATTCCTCCCCACATGGAATGCACTCCATAGGGTCTAAGAAGGTAATATGGGAAGGCTCATCCTCCCGGTGGACAGTCCCGGAAAGACTAACATCAGTCAGCCGGTCAATACCACCGTCATATCGCCTTCCCAGCCTGGACTTTCTCATGCCTTCATAATCCGGCTTGGTGCCTAATTTAAGCGGAATGCACTGCTGGACAAATGTCAGTGGTGCCCCCAGATATACGCCAGCTCTTCCCGCCTTGGTAAAAACCTGCCTGTAATTCCTCGCCCCACCCATATCTTTCATAACAAAACTTTCGGCCAGCCGGTCTTCGTACCTCTTCAAGCTCCACTTGGAGAAAGTGTTGTGTTCTATGGCATTAAAAATAGCCTCGGCAGCCACCATCCCCGATTTGATAGCATAATGCAGTCCCTTAAGCTTTCTTACGTTAGTCAAACCGGCAGCGTCACCAATCAGAACGGCACCATTGGCGACCAGTTCCGGCATGGAATAATAGCCGCCTTCGGGGAGTGTTTTGGCACCATAACCTATAACCTCACCACCCTCAAGCAATTTTCGGATAAACCTGTGGGACTTAAACACCTGAAGCTCCCGTTGGGGATTGAGGTCACAATACCTCCAGTCCAGAGCCAGGATAAGGGCAACCGCAACTACATTTCCCCCCAGGCTATACATGGTGCCGCCGCCAAAAACATCAGGGGTAAGCAGTCTATTGGGAAAACCCATGGTATGTATCACCCGGTTAGTCCCAAAATTATTTTCTTCGGGTAATCTAATAATCTCCTTAACTCCAACCGAGTAAACCTGCGGGTTTTTACCGTTTCCAAGATTAAATCTTTCCACCAAATCCTCGGCTAACAGACCTAAAGAACCTTCACCAAGGACGGTTACTTTTGCCTCCAGCATTTCTCCTGGTACGTAGTTTAATAGTTGTTTCCCATCCTTGTCTAGCCCTTTATCGCCAAGCTTTATTCCCGTAACAAAATTATCCTCGACAACAATCTCCCTGGCCGTAAAGCCGGTATATATCTCAACCCCGAGCCCTCGGGCAATACCAGCCAGCCAATTAACCAGCTCACTAGCCGAAACAATGTAATCCCCCTTATGATGCATAGGTGAGGGAACAAAAAATTCAGGAATCTTTACCGCCAATCCACCGGCCAGGAGGAAAATTAACTCGTCTCTCTCTACTCTATTCGCCAGCATCTTGGCGGCAAATCCGTTCTGGCTCTGCCTCCAGTCAGGAATTAACTCATCCAAAACATCGGCTTCAAAGACAGCTCCCGACAGATTATGCTGACCAAGCTTATCCGCTTTTTCTATGACAACGACTGACTCGTCTCTTCCCTTTTGATTAAGTAGCTGCTTTAGCTTTATCGCCCCGGCCAAGCTTGCCGGACCGGCCCCAACGAATAACACATCCGTCTTATTTAAAGCCTTCACTAGTCTCCTCCCTGCGAATTCAATACATTAATAAGTTCAGGAACTACCTCTTCCAGATTGCCTATTATTCCATAATCAGCGACCTTGAAAATTCGGGCATTCAGGTCTTTATTTATGGCCAGGATAATATCAGAGCTTTGCATACCGGTCAGATGTTGCACGGCTCCTGAAATACCAACGGCAATATACAACCTGGGCTGGACTGTCTGACCGGTCTGCCCAACCTGGTGGCTGCGGTCTATACACCCTGCCTCAACCGCCGCCCTGGAAGCACCTACCATAGTTTCCTTGTCTAAGAATTTAACCATGCTATCGGCTAGCGGACGTATATATTTGTCAAAACCTTCTTTTGTCTTTACCCCCCTGCCGCCACTAACAATTATTCTGGCATCCTTAAGTTCAGAGGTAAGCTCACGAATCTCGGCGGAAATTATCTTGGAGCCTAAGTCGGCTTCGGTCAAATCAGGGGTAAATTTAATAACTTCCCCTGTCCTTGTTTTGTCGTGCTCCAAAGCCTGCATAACCCCTGGTCTGGCAGTGGACATCTGCACTTTTGAGTTCTGGGTAATGATGCTAGCCATTACATTGCCGCCTAGCGCCGGTCTGGTCTGCATTAAAATGCCTACATATTCTCGCCCACTCCGTTCAAAGTCAATTACATCTAGTCCGGTGCAATCAGCTGTCAACCCCGAGTCTGAGCTATAAGCAACCCTTGGTCCGAGCTCCCTGCCCAGAGGGGTGGCACTAAACAACATCATCTGGGGTCTATATTTTTCAATCAGCCATGAAATGGCTTTGGTATAGGGAACGGGCAGGAAATTCTCCAGCAACTCGTGCTCGGCAATATAAACCCTATCCGCCCCATAGGCTATCAATTCTTCAGATAACCCTTTTATATCCTTACCCACCAGAACTGCGCCAACCTTTTCACCAAACGGACTGGCTAATTCGGTGGCTTTGCCCAATAACTCAAATGAGGCCGGGTTTATTTCTCCCCCCTCCTGCTCGGCATATATCCAGACATCCCCTTTATAATCGCTCTCTTTCCCTTCCGGAAGTTGATACTTGGGCTTATCGACTTCTTCAGCAACCTCCACTTCAGTGGTATACTTCTCTTTCAGCATCCTTACCAGTTTCCCTAAATCATTCTCAAAAACACAGGTCCTCTGGCTAACGTCCTTGGGAGAAAATATTTTTACTACATTGGTTCTAGAGCCAGCTAACCCGATGCGAGACTCATCGGCATTTACATCATCAGCACTCCACCGATAAAGCTCCTGTGAATACGCCCACCGTGTTCTACTGAACGTAGCATTTAATGGCTGCGTCCATTCAGTAACCGTCACCAGACAAGGATAATTTTCTGAGGTTACCGTCTCGGTGCCTCTCCTGGTTATTCTTTCCACTCTCAAGCTTCCATTATCAAAGCTAAAAGAGGTGGCATAGGCTATATGCACTATGCCGAGTTCTTCAGCAATTTGTGGAGGAACTTGAGCGGTATCACCATCAATTGACTGCATGCCGGAGACAATTATATAGTTTCTATCACCTTTAAATATCTCTTTTTCAATTTTTCTTATTGCCTGAGCTAACGGGTAAGCGGTAGCGGCAGTATCAGCGCCACCAAGCTTTCTATCCGTCAACAGAACACCAGCATCAATGCCAATAGATAAAGAATATCTCAAGACCTCTTCGGCAAAAGGTGGACCCATGGTTAAACTAACTGTCTTGCCCTTACGCTGCTCTCTCATCCTTAAGCCAAATGTCAACGCCTGTTTATCAAGTTCATTACAGACGTTATCTAGCAGACCCCTTTTTAACGTGCCCTTCTCCCAGTCCCAAGCCTCTTTAGGGATATTCTTTATATCGGGTACTTGCTTTATTAAGACTATGTAGTTCATCCTCTTTTTTCTCTCCCCTTGCTTACTCTTTCGTGGTCAAGCCTTTATATTATCACAAACCTATTTACCCAGCAAGCCTATTTGCCATCGTTACCACCACGTGATAAACTGCAAAAAAACCGGGGAATCCCACATGAAGATACTGGTAACTAATGATGATGGAATATCTGCCCAAGGGCTGTGGGCACTGGTTAAGGAACTAAAGAACATCGCCCAGGTAATAGTCGTAGCTCCGGATAGAGAGTGTAGTGCCATAGGCACTGCCGTTACCCTGCGCCAGCCATTAAGAGTCCAAAGAGTGAGACCAATGGTGACAGGAGTAGAAACCTACTCGGTAGAGGGCACTCCGGCTGACAGCGTCATCCTGGCACTGGGTAAACTGATTAAAAACAAGGTAGACCTGGTCGTTTCGGGCATAAACCAGGGGCCAAATCTGAGTAATGATGTGCTCATCTCAGGGACAGTGGGTGCCGCCCTGCAAGGCTACCTGCATGGTTTCCCCGCCCTTGCCATCTCCATAGAAACCGGGGACAGCCTCTACCTTGATAACGCAGCTAAATTAGCCGCCTTGCTAGCTAAGAAGATTGACTCCCATGCCTTGCCCACCAATATCTTCCTCAATGTAAACCTGCCCAACTTGCCCCTAGCCAAAATCAAGGGGGTAAAGATTACCAGATTAGCCAGCGAGAGTCATATTGACACCGTTGAGGAGAGACACGATGGGAGACGGGCATACTACTGGCTGGTGCGCCACAAGATAAACAAAGACACCGATAGAAAAACCGATATCTGGGCAATAGAGCAGGGTAATATCTCCATCACCCCTCTGCATACCAATCTCTCCAATAAAAGCTTACCCCCCATCACGAATGGCCTATGCTCTGACCTTTTTCAAGAGCTACAGAGACGGGAAGCTGATTAATCACCGAACAAGAGGCTTGGACAAGATAACCGTGAATTGCCTGTTGAATTTCGGGTTAGGCAAGCGAAAACAGTAAAACCAAAAATGTAACCAATACCGCGAGGGGGCTTGACAAACGCAAATTTTTGTGTATTATTGTAATTGGTAGCATTGTTTAGTAATGTTACCAATATAATCCCCTCTAGCTGCATGTCAACTAGAGGTATAGAAAGAAAGAAGAAGGCTGGTTATGAGGGTAAACTAGCCTTCTTCATTTTTAACCCATCTTCGACATCCAACACCCTTCCAGCAATTCAGCCGTCACTTCAACATTTTCATCACATGCCTCAAGTAAGGCATGAGCCCGAGTTCCGGAAAAGGTAACTACTTCTACTCTACGCCCTTCGTCCTTTACCATGCGGGCTATATCAGCAAAATCTCCATCCCCAGAAATAAGTATTGCCGTATCATAGTTACCTTTTAGCGCAAACCTCAGCATATCTAATGCCAAAAGCACATCCACACCTTTCTGGCGAGGCGCATCACCTCCCATGAACTGTAATCTTCCTAATCGCACTTCCACAAACGGCTGATGGGCTAGAGCGGTAAGGAGTCGCTGTTGCTCAGCTTGTTGGTTTCTCCAATACTCGTCTGGTGGCCTTTCAATCTTAGCGGTGTAGAAGTAGGTTCTAACCAGACGACGCCCACGCAGAAGCTTAGTAACTACTTTACTCAAGTCCACGTCAACTCTGTTGAAGTGGTCTTCAAGGCTCTTGCGCCAATACCCAGCGTCAATAAATACCATTACTCTCTCCAGAAATGCAGACGTGCGTTCAAAATACCTGTCTATGAATTCCAGAGCGTCCGGGGGCTTCTCCATCTTGTGCCTCCTTATTCTTCTCAAGACATTATACATTATTTTGCCCTAGCTTCAAGACGGCAACACAATTAAAGACTTTCTCACGTCCCTAAAAGTATGCAACTATTGACAAACCAGACTTAGCCTTATACAATAAAATCGACAGTAGTTATTAGCCATCGACCAGTCTGGCGGTGAGCTCTTAAAAATTATCTTTAATAACCTAAGTCGCTTGGATCGGATACGACCGAGACGGCAAAAAATTAAAACTGGTTTTTTGGATGCCTTCTCTAGCTGTGTCGGAGAAGGCATTTTTATGTGAGCTTGGCTCAGTGAAAAACTAAAATGCTTAGATTGGGCTTTATTGGAGCGGGAACGGTAGGCACTGCCCTGGCGGTCAGGTTGAGCAGTAAGGGCTACCGTGTGGTAGCTGTATCCAGCCGGAGCCAGGCTTCAGCTAAAAGCCTGGCGCAGGCAGTCAGCGATTGCCAAGCCTTGAATAACAATCAAGCGGTGGCTGACACTGCCGAGCTTGTCTTTATTACTACCCCGGATGATACTATTGCTGATGCAGCCTCGACAATACAATGGCACGCCGGGCAGAGTGTAGTTCACTGCAGTGGCGCTGATTCAACCGACATTCTGGAGCCAGCTCAGAAACAAGGTGCTCACACCGGCGTCTTCCACCCTCTTCAGACATTTGCCAGCGTAAGACAGGCTATAGAAAACATGCCCGGCTCAACCTTCACCCTTGAGGCTGAGGAGCCCCTACTAAACACCCTCAAGGACATGGCTACCGCTCTTGGCGGTCATTGGATAGAGCTAAAGGCAGAGGATAAGGTAATCTACCACGCCGCTGCCATCATCGCCTGCAACTATATGGTAACTCTGGTCAAGCTAGCTGCCGACCTATGGCAAACCTTCGCCATCCCGCCACATCAAGCTACCCAGGCTCTACTACCACTGATACGGGGGACGATTCACAATATTGATACCGTTGGTATACCCCAATGCCTCACCGGACCAATTGCCCGTGGTGACACCGGGACTATCAAGAAGCACCTTGAGGCTCTACAAAAAACAGCCCCTGACCTGCTTTCCACCTATCGGGAACTGGGGCGGCAAACCATCCCTATTGCTCAGGCTAAGGGGAGAATAAACCAGCACCAGGCACAAGAGCTGGAGGCTATATTAAAACAACCCGACTAAATAAAAACCAATTATCAAGGGGGGCCTGATGAGAATAATGCTTAAAAGTAAAATCCACCGAGCCAGGGTTACCGACCTCAACATTGATTACGAAGGCAGCATTACTATTGACCAGAAGCTTATGGAAGAGGCCGACATCCTCCCCTACGAGCAGGTGCAGGTGTTAAATATCAACAATGGTGCCCGTTTTAGCAGCTATGCCTTTGAAGGGACCAGAGGCAACGGCGAAATCTGCCTGAATGGCGCCGCCGCCAGACTAGCCGCCAAGGGAGATATTGTTATCATCCTGTCCTACTGCCATATTGATGATGACCAGGCTCGCCATTCTTTACCCAAACTGGTATATGTTGATGCCAAAAACACCATCACTGAAACTAAACGAGCCGTCGAGATCATACCTTTCTAAAGGAGAAACCAATGCGTATCACTATAGACCAAATTAAGAATATGAAGCAAAGGGGTGAGAAAATTGCTATGCTCACCGCCTATGACTATTCAACAGCCAAGATAGTTGATGAGGTAGGCATACCGCTAATCCTGGTTGGGGATAGCCTGGGTATGGTAGTCCTGGGTTATGAATCAACCATACCGGTAACTATGGATGAGATGATACACCATACCAAGGCCGTGGTCAGAGGCACCAAGCAGGCAATGGTGATTGGTGATATGCCCTTTATGACCTACCATACCAGTATCTCAGACGCCCAGCGCAATGCTGCCCGTTTTATTCAGGAAGGTGGCGCCCAGGCAATTAAGCTTGAAGGTGGCGTAACCGTAGCCGACAGGGTAAGAAGTATCGTCAATTGTGGAATACCGGTTATGGGTCACATTGGGCTTACTCCCCAGTCAATTCACCAACTGGGTGGATACAAGATACAGGGGAGAACCCCGGAAGCCGCCGGCAAGATGATTAAGGACGCCCTAGCCCTGGAAGAAGCTGGAGCCTTTGCTGTCCTCATGGAGACCGTCCCCACTCCCCTAGCCACCCTTATTACCCAAAAATTAAGCGTTCCCACCATCGGCATTGGTGCTGGCGTAGGCTGCGATGGTCAGGTTCAGATTATCAACGACATCCTGGGCTGGTATACCGACTTTGTCCCCAAGCATACCAAGCAGTACATTAAACTTTCTGATATTATGTCAAGTGCCCTTGCCCAATATTACACTGAGGTAAAAGCCGGCAGCTTCCCCACTGAAGAACAAAGCTTCTCCATGGACGAAAGCGTATTAGCCAAGCTAACTAGATAAGCTACTTCCCTATCAGCCCAAGCGGTCGTCTATCAGGGGAAGTTTGAAGGGGCGAAGCCCCTCTTACATATCCAGTTCCTCTCCCCTTTGTATAAGAACACTATTGACAATAAGGTTGTTCATCAACGGGGGTTTAAGGGGCGAAGCCCTTTCTAATAAAACTCCCTCTCTCCTTTGAAGGAGAAAATATAAAGGAGAGTCAAAGAGAAGCTTCGCCTCTCTTACATATCCATTTCCTCTCTCCTTTGAAGGAGAAAAAATAAGGGGGAGTCTAAGAGGGGGCTCCGCCCCCTCTTTAAAAATCCTCTCCCCATCCCCTTATCAAGGGGAAGGGGATAAAGGGGATGGGGTTACCTAATAAAAGTCTAAAGGGGGTAAGGTAGAAACACCCTCTATGAAAGTTATTGAAAAAATAGATGACATGAAACGGCTCAGACAGCCACTTGCTGAGCCGGTTGGCTTTGTGCCTACTATGGGCTATATCCACGAAGGACATTTATCTCTGGTCAGACGAGCCAGAGAGGAAAACCCCTCGGTGGTAGTCAGCATATTTGTTAACCCAACTCAATTTGGTCCCCAGGAAGACTTTAACCGCTACCCCCGTGACATCCAGCGCGACCTGGCTTGGTTAGAAAAGGAAAGGACTGACATTGTCTTTATGCCCTCCCAGGCTGAGATGTACCCGTCACAGTTCAATAGCTGGGTGGAGGTGGACAAGGTTACGGAACGATTAGAAGGCGCTTCCCGCCCTGGTCATTTCCGGGGGGTAGCTACCATCTGCGCCAAGCTATTCAACATCATCCAGCCGACCAGAGCCTACTTCGGGCAGAAGGATGCCCAGCAGCTAATAGTTATCAAAAAGATGGTGGCTGACCTGAATATGAACCTGGAAATAGTTACCGTGCCCACCGTGCGTGAGCCAGATGGTCTGGCAATGAGCAGTCGTAATACCTACCTTAACCCTGAACAGCGCCGGGCAGCGATAGTCCTCTACCAATCACTCGGTCTGGCTCAAAAACTATGGTCGCAGGGTGAGAAAGACGCCCAAACCATCCGCCAACAGATGATAGACCTCATCTGTAAACAGCCGCTGGCAAATATTGACTATGTCAGCGTAGCTGATGCCGAGACCCTGGACGAACTAGACAGGGTCAATCCCCCGGCTCTGGTCTCACTGGCGGTAAGAATCGGTAAGACCAGGCTGATAGATAATATAGTTTTACAATAAGTTAGAGTCCTACTCCCTAATCAACGCCATCATACCCAGCATGGCTATAAAAGCAAGTCCAGCGCCGAAGTAAAAAGGAGCGGCTGGGCTTACTGCCTGCCACAGCCAGCCGGCAATCAGGCTGGCCGGCAGAAGGGTGAGACCGACCACACCATGATACAGACCATAGGCGGTTCCCCTCTTTTCCTCGGGGACTAAATCGGCGACAAAAGCCCGGGCTACTCCCTCAACTATTCCATAGTAGATTCCATAGCAGGCAAAGAGCAGCCATACCTGCCACAGGCTTGATGCCATAGCGAACCCCATGTAAACCAGAACATAAATCAACCAGCCCAGGGTAATAACCCGTCGCCTCCCTACCCTGTCCGATAGTATCCCGGCGGGTAAAGAAGTAACGGCATAGGTAACATTAAATAGCACCAGCATCAATACCACATAGAGGACAGGTGAGCCTAGATTTTGTGCCCGTAGTATGACAAAGAAATCGCTGGAATTACCCAGAGTAAACACCGCCATAATAGCCAGAAATACCTTGAAACGAGTGTCAAAGCCAGCCATCAATCCACTCAAAGTCAACCGGCTATGAGAACTACCTACTAACGAAGGCTCCTTTCTCCGCTCTCGCACAAAGATAAGCAGCACTATTACGGCTAACACCGCCGGCACGACGCCTACCAATACCAGCCATTGATAGGTCCCTAAGCTAAGCTTTAACCCCCCACCCTGAACCAGATATACAATAATAGCTACGATAGCCAGCCCAAGGACAGCACCGAAGGTATCCATAGCCCGGTGCAATCCGAAGCCTCTGCCCCTCTCTCCAGCCGACACTGAATCAGCAATCAGGGCATCACGTGGCGAAGTGCGGATGCCCTTCCCTACCCTATCGCTAAACCTGACCGCCAGGACGGCACCCCAGGTCGAAGCCAGATACATAAAGGGCTTGGCGACTGTAGAAATGCTGTAGCCCAGTACCGCCAGCGACTTACGCTTACCAACCCTATCGCTAATCCAGCCGCTGAATATCCTGAAGATAGCGTCAGCGCCCTCAGACAAGCCCCCGATAAGGCCGATAATAGGGGCGGCTGCCCCCAGAACATTGGACAAGAAGAGAGGGACCAGGGTAAAAATCATCTCGCTGGAGACATCGGTTAGCAGACTGACTATGCCCAGGAAGAACACATTGGGGTTAAGACCAAAAATCTTGCCCCGGTTTACCGGCTGGCTATTAGTAATAGATGGCTTCATCGGCATTTATTCAATAATATACCATCTTCCAGTATAAAACGATTAGGTTGATGGGAATCTATGGCTATGGTAGAAAGATATACTAAGTCGGTGAGGTTTGAGGGTAGTTTGAGGGTTTATGTGGCGTCTTGGTAGTTACTCAGGATAATATATCAAAGCGCCGATAATCACTACCTCGTGGTGCATTTCTCCAGACTCGGTGGTCTTTACGATATATTTGAAGTTCCGGGTACAGGTATCTCCTGTCTCCACATTGGTAAGCTGAATCTTGGTTCCCTCCTCTATGATTTCATATTCAAATACGCGCGTGCCATCTCTAGGATTGCACAGTTCTACGGTGTTACCGCAAAAATTGGCTGTCTCAAACACCTCCGGTATAATGGAGGCAATATAGTTACCCTCGGGGGCAGGTGAGGACTTGGCACAAGCGCCAAGCAAAAATGCCGCCACCACCAGAGCTACCAGGATACATCTGCTCACTTCTCTCTCCTTTTTCCGGTGCTACCTGGACATAATAGCACCCGGTAATGAGAAGCTGTCAAGACGAGTATATTGCGCTCAAGATGCGGCTAACTAAAAACGGATATGGTGATGGTGGAAAGATACACAAGGTCAGTGAGGTTTGAGGATGGTTTGGGGATTTATGCGGCGATTGTGGTTTGATACTGTGGTAGCCAAAAACTAAGCCCGTTGGTCGTTATGACTAGCGGGCTTTTTGTGGTAAAATTAACAAGAAGGAATGTCTCCTAGACGGTCATACGACAACGAATTTCAAAAAGGCGTTACTAGATTTATTGTAATACCAGCGTTAGCGCTGTTGGGAATATTTCTTGCTGGCGTGTTTATGGAAACTCTATTCGGTGTGCCAGAAGCAGGCAAGAAACTGTTTTGGGCTATAGGTGGTATTGCCTTCTTCGCTTGGTATTTTCGAGAAGTATTTAGAAAATACATTAAACGAATGTAGGCGTCGCAGAGAGGAGGCTCACAATGCAGAACGAACTTTCACAGTTATGTCCCATTCAATTTATTGAGGGCATCAATGAAAACGAAGAACTCGCTGAATATGAGTCTCCGTCGTTTCACAACAAGTGCGCAGCCATAGGTTATACTCCAAGTATAAGTTATAACCTAACGGGAATAGAGATTTATGTCTCGTGGGTGTATACCGATAAACCTAATAAGAAGCACAGCGTCAGAATCTATACAGACCACAACGATAAACCAAGCAAAACTTGTCTTGTTGAAGGAGATTTAGCCCTTCCCGACAACGAAAGTTCGGGCTGGATACCGGTCAAACTAGTTCAAAGTATCGTTCTTATTGTAAATCGCCAATATTGGATAACTTTTGAGCTTCGTGGTGTAAAACTCGCAGTCTGTATCGCAGCAGAAGGCAAAAAATTAAAGCTCAAATGGAGTAGTTTTGGCGACACTTGGCTACCATATGAACCTGAACATAGATGTATGTTAAAATTCTTCGGTAGAGTCTTGCCAACAACCGGCAACCTAGCGGTAGCTTCTAGCGAAGGCAATAATTCAAACCAATAAAAAATCTACCCGCACAAAACTCAGCTATATAATCGGAAATTCGAGCCAGTAAACGTTTTCTTGACACCCATACCCCCAAAAGCTAAAATACTCTTTGCGCCGAGGTAGCTCAGATGGTAGAGCAGCGGACTGAAAATCCGCGTGTCCCCAGTTCGATTCTGGGCCTCGGCACCATAAAATACCAGTGCGGAAGTAGTTCAGCGGTAGAATGCCTCCTTGCCAAGGAGGAGGTCGCGAGTTCGAATCTCGTCTTCCGCTCCATAGAAGTACCCGCCGAAGTGGCGGAAGAGGTAGACGCGGCAGTCTCAAAAACTGTTGAAGGGCGACCTTCGTGTCGGTTCGAGTCC
>CAZCLE010000001.1:0-105063 GCA_964499445.1 uncultured Dehalococcoidales bacterium | reverse complement strand
TCGGTGGCCTTGAAGAGATAAAGCGGGTGCTCAAAGAAACCATCGAGTGGCCCCTCAAGTATTCAGACTTATTCAAGCAAGCCAATACCAATCCAGCCAAAGGACTCCTGCTTACTGGACTGCCGGGAACAGGTAAGACCATGCTGGCAAAGGCGGTGGCTAGTGAAAGTGGGGTGAATTTTATTTCAGTTAAGGGCCCGGCTTTGCTCTCCAAGTGGGTAGGGGAGTCAGAGAGAGGAATTAGGGAGGTATTTAAGAAGGCTAAACAAGCTAGCCCTTGCATCATCTTCTTTGATGAAATAGACGCTATCGCCCCAACCCGCGGTGCCAGCGCTGATTCCCATGTCACTGAGCGGGTCATCAGCCAATTGCTGACTGAACTGGACGGGATAGAAGAGCTAAAGGGAGTGGTGGTTCTAGCAGCTAGCAACAGGCCTGATATTATTGACCCGGCTCTTCTCCGGGCGGGTAGGTTTGACTTCCAGTTGGAATTACCTATCCCTGATGAGAAGACAAGACTCGAGATATTCAAGGTTCATACCAGAGGTAAGCCTTTGGCTGATGATGTTGACATTGAGTCCCTAGCTAAGGCAACTGAAGGCTTGGTTGGTTCAGATATAGAGGCAGTGTCAAAGAGGGCTTCTGTGCTGGCGATAAGGGAATTCATAAATCAGGAGAAGAAGGACTTGACCAAATTTAAGATTAGTGCCCGGCATTTCCGCAGTGCACTTGAAGCTATGGGGAGGGCTAACGAACAGCCGTGAGGAAACTTCTTTATGTCCCTGTCATCCATACGGAGCCTGACTTGGGGAGCGAGGCGGCTGCCATTGATAGTAAGAGTGCCTCTTTGTTTGGGGAGGAGAGGTGGAATAAACACAAAGAGACTGTAGCTAAGTTTTGGGGAAGTATAGCTGACTATTTTGCTACCGTTGACGCTTCCAACCTGAAAGTTTATCAGGATGGGCTCCCGGCGGATGGTGCACTAGGTAGAAAAATTATTGAGGAAGCAGCAAAACGCGGGAGTAAAAATCACCAAATTATCCTAAGCCTAATGGCAAGGGGCGCTAAGATATGCAAAACAGAGGATCCTTCTCTTCTCCAGGAGGAGTACGAATATATCACTGGGCTTACTCACTCTAGATCAGCTACAGAGCAGACCATCGCTTCCACTAGGTATAAACACCGTAAGAACCAGCTAACCAAGGAAAGAGATAAATTTATAGCCAAAATAATTGATGAGACTCTAAAGGAAGATGAAATGGGAGCTCTCTTTATGGGGAGTTATCATGACATTTTACACTACCTTCCCAAAGACATCGTAGTTACACAGGTCAAGGACCAAGAAAAGATTAATGCTTACTTCAGGGAGCTTGTCTCGGGGGGAGATAGGGAAAGATTCGAGCAACTAGCTGAGTATCTTGCCTCATTATGTGCCAACTAAGAGCTCGGTACAGCTCTTATCTTAGTTGCATGCTTATCCAGAATATGTAGTTCAGATAACAAACACTTGGATTGTTACTTCCCTGCTGCCAATTGTCTTTTGACTTGATCCAGCACCTGCTGAAGCTTGCTGAATTCTTCTATCTCATCCTTAAACTCATCTAAATTCTCAAGAGAGTCAAAGAGCAAGATTCCCTTAAGCTTGCTGAACCGTTGCCTCCCTTCTCCCGAACTCAGTCTGTCAAACATAGGCTTGAATCGCGGATTCTCTTTTAAGCTTGACGGCATCCAGCCAGGTGACAAGTAAAAGTAATCGTAATTTGGGTCGATCTCCAAAAGTTTTCCATGACCACCGAGTAGGCAATCAATACAGTTCAAGGCATCAACTCTAACAACATTGCCATAATCCCCAATTATCTCTTTCATCTTGGGATGACACAAATCACCATAGACAACGATTATTCCTCTCGAACTGTCTTTTGAACATCCTTCTATAGCTTGCGTCAGTTGCTTTTCTAGTTCATCAGGGTCGATATGCAGACTTGTCTCTAAGAAAAACGGTTCAACAGGCAGCCGACTGTACTCAATCAGTTTTTCTACCTCCTTCTTTAGAATACCGCAAGAAACTAGGTAAGGTCTCTGATAATCCATAGGAATCCTCCACAATTTCATTTTAGATCATATGAGTCTGTACAAAATATATTTTATCTGGGATTTCCCATATCAACTACTATGGCTATTTTGGACCCCGCTCGCTGGCTGTCAAGCTCAAGAAGATACTGAACCATCGCCTCGGAATTGTGCACAAAAGGGTGGCTAGCATTCGCTGCTAACTCGCGTAACCATGGGGCATACTCAATCGTCTCAAGCATATCTGTATCACCTGTGCAGCCATGATGATGCTCTCCTGATCTGGGGGTTTGTTTACAGTTTAACGTTCGTAAGCGACCTCTGCAAGTTAATGTGCTAATGCTGACCAAAGGCGGCTGCTTCTTTGTTCCCTCTTCGAGTCATTCGTGTTCGCACGAGTGTGACGGTGACTGCCAGGGTTCGTATCCAATTAACAAAAGGGCGGTTTGCTGGATCACATTCCGATGAACTGTTGCTTTGTCAGTCAGTTAGGTTTTAAAATAACGCAGTAGTTACTGGAGAGAAATGTCAAATGAAAACCAGGGCAGATAAATGGATCGAAGAATCTGGTGAAAGCATCTTAAAATATATTGGTATCAAAAGAGGGCAAAAGGTATTGGATTTTGGCTGTGGCTCGGGTAATTACACTATTCCTGCTGCAAGGGTAGTCGGGGAACAGGCTTTAGTGTACGCACTGGATGAAGATAAAGAAACCTTAGACCAATTAATGAGTAAGGCTAAATCAATAGGGTTGAAGAACATAACCAGAGTAGATGCATCAGGTAAATCAAGAATTAGGTTAGATAATGAATTCGTTGATGTGGTTCTTCTTTACGACGTTCTACACTATTATTATTTTCCAGAAGAAGAGGATAGAAGACAACTATTATACGAAGTTTATCGGGTGTTGAAGCCCAATGGCCTTCTTTCACTCTATCCAACCCATCTTGAGTCACACAGGGAGCCAAGACTAGACGATGTTAAGAGAGAAATAGAGGAGTCAAATTTCCATGAAGAAAATGAATACACCGATATGACAATGGTCCACGATGATAATATTGAGGAAGGGTGTGTGATTAATTTCAGGAAGGAAAATGCTATTGCAAGGTAACGCTCTGGCTGATTTAATAATCTGCAAACCAATTGACAATCAATATTAATATGTCTACCATTATCCTACAAATGAGGTTTCTGCTTCTATCTCCCATGATTGGCTTATCGTTGATTATGTTGGGATGTACTCCTCCGTCGCATCAACAAGGGCTCGCACAAAACAAAAGAGGTCGTGGTGACGCAGATGTCATATACATAAAGACAGTAGAGAACACTGATGGGAGCTGGACTTTTCATGTAGCTGTAAGTCATCCTGACGCAGGATGGGGTGATTATGCTGATGGATGGGACGTTGTCACGCCAGACGGTACTGTTTGAATTCTAGAATTATCTGGCAATTGCTCTAAGGGGACTGGGGGACTTTCCCTGTCCCCTTTTTTCGTATCTAATCGCACAATCTAAGCAACTGTTGCCTCGACTGCACATTATAGATTTTGGTTACATGTCAGCATCGAGTAATTGAAACTGGAGTGAGGCTGTGAGAATAGTTCAAATCATTCTGCCATAAGACAGAAAGTAAGCCAAAGAGGAACTTCGTTCACATCATATAGAAGCTAAACTCGCCTTTACGCTGGCGCTTCCATAATTAAAATTGTACCTTTGCCTAGCTCTGATTTAACTTCTAAGGTACCACCCAACAGCCGGCCCCGCTCGTACATTCCTAAAATACCAAGCTTACCCTCGCTGGCTAGGTCTCCCGTCCTTTGTGGCAGCTTAAAGCCCTTGCCGTTGTCTTTAACCGTCAGAACAGTCTTGTCATCGCCAAATTCCAAGGTAATCCAGGCTCTCGATGCCTCCGCATGTCTTCTGATATTGGTTAATGCCTCTTGAGCAATGCGGAACAGTAGTAGCTGTACCTCATCTCAAAAGTTCTATCTATTGATACCCCAGCTCCACCAAAGGGGACAGAACAAAGAACTCCCCGAAAACTTACACGAGATTCAATTTAGACGGGGAAAGTTTTTTCAGTGACCTTTGCCCGGGCAAGCTATAACTCAGGCTATAGGGTATCTCCCTGCCTCCAGCCTTGCAAAACATGGACGGCTTCGGCTAGCAAGCATTCTACACCACTGTCAGTTCCATTTCCATCAGTCCTCTATGATTTATACAACACGTCTTTTAGCTGCTATATCGCTCATGAGTGAACACTCCGTCACTTTGCTCAACCGGACTTAGAGGGCTTGACAAACTGCTTTAGGGTGGGTAAAATAAGGAAAACGGTTTCCTACTACCTCTTGATGTAGGTCATCGGAGTGTATTGAGATGGGCTTTGAAACGCAAGATGTGGAGCGAAAGGTGCTCGCGATTTTGAAGGTTTTGAGCGACTCCAAGGAGACGCTGGGAGCTAGGGTAATTGCTCGTCGCTTGACGGACCACGGGATTGAACTGGGTGAACGGGCAGTGAGATACCACCTCAAGCTGATGGATGAGCGTGGGTTAACACAGCTTATGGGGAGTCGGGATGGTCGGATGCTCACCGAGCAGGGCATTGAGGAGGTAAGGAGCGCTTTGGTTAAGGACAAGGTGGGGTTTGCCATTTCCAGGATTGAGAAACTTGCCTTCCGCACTAATTTTAACCCACAGAATCGCACTGGTTCTGTTCCGGTCAACATTTCCCTTTTTCCGAAAGCACAATTCAGCGAGGCGCTCGAGGCAATGAGGCCGGCTTTTACCAAGGGGCTTTGCGTTAGCCACTTGGTAGCGATGGCGCAAGAAGGTGAAAAACTGGGCGAGTTAATCGTTCCCCAGAACAAGGTGGGGTTGGCTACAGTTTGCAGCATTGTGGTCAATGGCACCTTGCTTAAGGCAGGAATCCCTATTGACTCCAAGTTCGGGGGCATCCTTCAGATTCGTGACCATCGGCCACTTCGCTTTGTGGAACTTATTCACTATGCTGGCTCCTCCCTCGACCCTTCAGAGGTATTCATTAAAGCCGGGATGACCTCTGTGACAGAAGTAGCTAAGAAAGGCGAAGGGAAGATACTAGCCAACTTTCGTGAAATACCGGCCCTGTGCCGGCCAACAGCTGAGGAGGTAGTAACCAAGCTCAAAGAGGCTGGACTGGGAGGCCTTTTGATAATGGGGAATCTCAGTGAACCAGTGTGTGAAATCCCGGTGGAGCTTAATAAAATTGGGATAATTCTTCTCGGGGGCTTGAATCCGGCGGCGGCGGCTGAGGAAGCCGGCATTGAAGCCGAAAATCATGCCATGAGCACCGTCATGGAGTATCAGAATCTAATCAAATTTTCGGAGCTGTGAGATGAAAGAGGTAAAAATTATACCGTGTCTGGACGTGAAGGATGGGAGGGTAGTCAAGGGGGTAAAATTTGTCAACCTGAGGGATGCCCGTGACCCGGTGGAGGCAGCAGTAGCCTATTGCCGGGAGGGCGCTGATGAGCTGGTCTTCCTTGATATCTTCGCTACCGTGGAGAATAGAAAGACAAGGCTAGAATGGGTTAAAAGAGTCTGCGATGTGGTTACCGTCCCCTTCGCTGTCGGTGGCGGCATCGGCAGTATTGAGGATATGACGGCACTAATTAATCTTGGTGTGGACAAGGTTTCTATCAATACGGCGGCGGTCAGGAATCCCGAACTCATAAAAGAAGCCGCCAAGCGGTTTGGGAAGGAGAGGCTGGTGGTTGCCATTGATGGCAGGAAGAATCCACCGGGTAGCGGTTTTCCCAGGCTGGAGGTGGTAGTAAAAAGTGGTGAAGAACCAACGGGGATGGACATAGTTCAGTGGGCAAAGCGGGTAGAGGAGCTGGGAGGAGGAGAGATTTTGCTTACCAGCAAGGATGCTGACGGGACGAAGGAGGGCTATGATTTGGAGATGACGAAAGCGGTATCGGAGGCGGTAACAATACCGGTTACCGCTTCGGGAGGTGCTGGTAAGCTGGAGCATCTCTATGAAGCCGTGGTAATAGGCAAAGCATCAGCGGTGTTGGCGGCTTCTATTTTTCACTTCGGAGAGATATCTATACCCGAAGCCAAGAGATACCTGAAAGAGAGAGGCATGCTAGTAAAAACATAACAGGTGATAAAGAGGAGTATATTATGGTCAAAAAAACACTAAGTTTATTTGAGATGGCCCAAGCCCAGCTAGATGAGGTGGCTAGTATATTACACTTGGAGCCTGGTATCCATGCTTTTCTCAGAGAACCTATGAGAGAGCTTCATGTATCTATACCGGTAAAGATGGACGATGGGCAGACCAAGGTTTTTCAAGGGTTTAGGGTTCAGTATAACAATGCCCGTGGACCCTTTAAAGGGGGTATCAGGTTCCATCCTGAAGAAACAGTTGATGTTGTCAAAGCCTTGGCTGCCTGGATGACCTGGAAGTGTGCTGTAGCTGACATTCCCTTGGGGGGTGGTAAAGGCGGCGTTATTTGCAATCCTAAAGAGATGTCTAGTAGTGAGTTGGAAAGGCTAAGCCGTGGCTATATAGATGCGATATGGGAATTCATTGGTCCTGATAGAGATATTCCGGCACCAGATGTATATACCAACCCGCAGATAATGGGGTGGATGATGGATGAGTATTCAAAACTTAGAGGGTGTAGTATACCGGGAGTAATAACGGGTAAGCCATTAAGTCTGGGTGGTTCGCTGGGCCGCGATGATGCCACGGCTCGTGGTGGAGTCTATACTATAATGGAAGCCGCCAAACATTTAAATATGGATCTGTCAGCAGCAACAGTGGCGGTTCAGGGTTTTGGTAACGCTGGTTCGAATGCAGCCATTTTGATGCGTGAGATTGCGGGGTCCAAGATTGTAGTCGTCAGTGACTCCAAGGGCGGTATCCATAATAAACAAGGATTAGACCCCAGTAAGGTTCTGCAGCATAAAATGGAAACCGGCTCAGTTATAAACTTTCCCCAGGCGGAGAATATCAGTAATGCTGAACTGCTGGAACTGGAGGTTGACGTATTATGCCCGGCAGGGCTGGAGACGGTGATAACTGAGAAGAATGCTTCTAGAATCAGGGCAAGGATAGTAGCTGAGTTAGCCAACGGACCGACTACTCCTGAATCCGATGAGGTGTTATACCAGAATGGAGTATTTAGTATACCTGATTTCCTATGTAATGCCGGAGGGGTCACCGTTTCCTATTTTGAGTGGGTTCAGTGTTTAAATAGGTATTATTGGGATGAGAATGAGGTTCACCAGCAACTCGGTCGGATTATGACGAAAGCATTCCAGGATGTCTTGGCTGAATCTTTGAAGCGTAAGGTTAAAATGAGGACAGCAGCTTATATTGTTGCTGTAATTCGTGTGGCAGAGGCAATGAAACTTCGTGGTTGGGTATAAGGCAGACCCCGATAAGGCTATCTTTCCCAACGTGAGCCTTGAGACAAGGCTAGGTCAAGATAGGGGAATCAAGTTGAAATTACCTCTCCTCATTCTTACCCCCTGCTCTTTTTGAGTAAAGGGTAAAATAAGACTAATTAATTTTTGAACCCGTTTGTAACGAAACCGTGACTATTAGACTATTGACATTACCGGAGTGAATAGTTTATGATTCAACCCAAAAAAGGAGGCGGATGAAAATGCAGGCATACTGTGTGAAGTGTCGTGCTAAAAGGGAAATGAAGGATGCCAAGAGCATAACCATGAAGAATGGCAAGCCAGCGACTCAGGGAATATGTCCAACGTGTGGCACTAAGATGTTCAGGATAGGGAAGAGTTAAAGCTGGTATTGCCGGTGTCAGGGTTAATGGAAAGGCCGGATGGTTCTGCCTCAAGGATATCCGGCCTTCTTATTAACTATTGCACAATGTGGATAATTGTTTAGGCAAGCTCCAGGTCACGAACAATGGAGATATTCTTCGATCAACTTTTTGATCTCGTCTTCCTTGCCGGATAACTTTTCACTCAGGTCCCTATCGTTGTAACTCTTAAGTCCTTTCACTATCTCATCAATTACTGTGGAAGAAAAGACACCGTCCCTCTGGTATATTTCACGCTCTCTCAACAGACTTTCAGCTGATTCCCAGCATGAGGTAGGTAACTGAGGCAGTTTCTCCTGAGTCTCTTTATGCTCAGGGGAGAAGATGTTTACATCCACATAGAGTTTTTTAGCCAGTTCCAACGCACCTTCCATCTCTAATCCATGTCGAGCCGCCACCGCCAATCCGGCTAGTAATAGATAAATGTTAGCCGAACCATCAGGACAGCGAAATTCTACCGTCTGACTATCGGTAAGTTCCGAAGCTTCCGTCCTCTCCTGTGGATTAGCATCTCTGGCCATATTACTAACATTTAACCATCCCAAGGGGACTCTGACTAATACCGAACGGTTTCTATCACCCCAGCATATATTGGTTGGTGCTTCCTGATGGGGAACCAATCTTAGATAAGAAGTAGGGACAGTATTACCAAAGGCAGTTAGGGAAGGAGCCAGGGTTAGATAGCCGGCAATAGCCTTTTTGGCTATATCGCTTAATTGACTTCCTTCAACCATCGTATTCTTCTCATCTTCGACCAATCTGGTATGAATATGAAGACCGCTGCCGGCATGTCCCACCAAAATCTTGGGGGCAAAGCTGATGGTTACCCCGTACTTATACCCAATCATCCTCAGCATCCATTTGGCAATAACAATTTGATCGGCGGCATCTTCAATAGGCACCGGAAGAAACTCAATCTCATGCTGCTCCATCTCATAGTCTTCCCCAGAAATGCTGCCCACTTCAGAGTGACCATACTTTATCTTGCCTCCCGCCTGAGCAATAGCCTGCATAGCCTCACATCTCAGTTCCTCCCATTTGGAAAATGGGGAAGACTCTTGGTAACCCCTCTGAGCCGTAACTGGATAGAAAGGTTCACTCTCATAGAAAACATAGTATTCCAGCTCCCCCATAGCCTCGAGAGTTAACCCGGTGCTATTCTTCAATACCTCGTGAGCCTTGCTAACAATATTCTCTGGAGAGCTTGGTAGCCGAACCCCTTCATTGGTATAGTAAGAGCAAAGTATATCTACTGTGGGAATAGGAGAGAACGGGTTCACGTAGGCAGTTTTATACCGGGGAATAACATATAGGTCGCTTGAAGCGGCATCGATATAAGGGAGTAGGCTGGAACCATCTACCCTTTCCCCTACTGATAGTATACGATCCAGTTGAGCTTTGCTGGTAATTACAAAGTTGAGGGTCTTTAGCCTGCCATCTCCGCCTACATGCCGGAAGTTTACCATCTCAATGTTTTTCTCCTCAATAAACCTGCTCAGGTCCTGTTTAGTAAATTCTTCGGCGGGCTTTCCCAGAAACTGAACTATTTGGTTAGAATTCATTTCTACGGTGTCTTTCATATTTTACCTCCATATTAGATAGCGTTTTTGTCTATATCGCCAGTCCTGATACTCACCGCATCCTACGGTATTAATTATTACCATTATAATAGAACTCGGGGAAGAAGCAAAGGTGTGGGGTGCGGTGAGGGTCACCATCACTTTATCCGCTCTCAGCTAATTCCATTTCGGTACTTTCCGAATTAGCTGACTATTCTCCTTGCCTGAAAGCTAAAACCAGAACTTTTGGACCACCGTGGACTCCGAGGGCGGCGCCTATCTGGGCTACATGAATTTTTTCCTCAGGAAAGATAGAATTTAACCGTGCTTTCAGTTGGCTGGCCTGCTCAGGTACGGTGCTATGGGCAATGGCTAAATCTTGAATATTCAGTCGGTCTGCCACAAATTCATATAGCCTGTCCATCCCCCTTGAATATGTACGTACCAAGCCGGCCCGAACAATCTCGCCATTTTTAGAAGTAAGCACAGGCTTTATCTGAAATATGTCGGCTATCGCCGCTGTCGCTTTACTGACCCGACCACCCAAAACTAAATATTTCAGTGTGTCAAAAATTCCGAGCATTTGTACCTGGTTAATAGTTTTCCGCGTCTCCTCAAGAATGCATTCCAAGCTCTCTCCTGTCTTGGCTAGCCTGGCTGCCCTCATAACCACCAGCGCTAAGCCAATGGAAATGAAATGAGAGTCAATGATTTCAATTTGGCGTTTTTCTTTTGCCATCTTTTTACCCTGCCGGGCAGAGTTATAGGTACCGCTGATTTTACCTGAGATGTGAATGGAAACAATCTCCTCAGCCTCTTTGGAGCAATCCGAGTATACATTGGCAAAATCTTGTGGCGTTGGCGGTGAAGTGGACGGGTGCACAAATGAGGTAGCCAGCTTATGGTAGAACCCGGCGTTACTTATGTCCACGCCGTCCCGGTAAACCTCGTCACCAAACCGGACATAGATTGGCACAACGGTAATACCTAAAGCGTGGGCAACTTCAGGTGATATGTCTGAGGTGCTGTCAGTGACAATTTTAATGCTCACAGAGCCACCCATTCCAGTAATTGGTTATGCCGGATTGTTCAGGTAATTTTCATTTGACCGGTGTCGCTACGCATACTTGCGCCTCAACTTGTAGCTAATGACCAAAGTTTGTTCGCAGTATAGGTCTTGCCTCTGTGGTTGTCAATATCCCCAGCGCAGAACCGGCTGGGCTTATGCCTTGACAGTGGTGATAATAGCTGTTAGAATTTGTTGGTGAGAATGAGAAACATTCGCAATAATGCTCCGGGTGAAATAGTGGGTCACCCAGTAACCGCCCAGCGAAGGTTGCTTTTAGACCTTATCCGTGAGGTTGGTGGGTATATAGATGCCAAGGAGATATACCGGCGGGCTAGCAGCCGAGACGAGTCCATCAGCTTGGCTACGGTATATCGTGGTTTACGTTTGTTTAAGGAATTGGGTCTGGTGGATGAGATACGGCTGGGCGAGGTACGTTGCTATTATGAGGTAAAGCACTCGGTGGAGCATCAGCATCTGGTATGTAAGTGCTGCGGGAAGGTAATAGAGTTTGAGAGTCCACAAATTGGCAAGCTAGTGGACAAGGTGCGGCGTGCCTATAGCTTTAACGTGACCAAAGCTGAGTTATATCTGGAAGGGTATTGTCAGGAATGTAAAAAGAAGGATAGCCAGAGGTGAGATGGGCACTGATAAGGATAAAAGAAATCGAGGATAGGATAGTTGACCTGAAGGCTCGTTGGCCAGCTCATACCGTGCCGTCGTCAATGTGGCAGGAATTGGAGGCGCTTGAGGATGAGCTGGACAGGGTAAAGGAGGCGGAAGGAGAACCTGATGCCAAGTAAGATGGCACTGGTCGATTATAATAAGTGTCATCCTGAAAAGTGCGATAGTGGGCTGTGTGCTGCGGTGCAGGCATGCACTCATAAACTGCTTAAACAGGAAGCTTCTTACCAGAGACCTATGACTGACCCGTCTGTTTGTCAGGGTTGTGGTGATTGCGCTCGAGCCTGCCCCCTTAATGCAATTCAGATATGGAGGGTATAGAGGAGAGGTCTAGTGGCAGACATTACTCTGAGAAATAGTAGGGGGTATTTATATGCTTAGCCAGGAATACTCCGCTCCAAAATCGAGGGCAGAAGCACCACCCGTTAATCTAGAAGCGTCTCCCTTCGAGCACTTGGCTTCGGACTACGATGCCTGGTTCGATGGTGAAGGGAAGCTTATCTTCGCTATTGAGGTGCAGGCTTTTCAGGAGGTGTTGCCTTTTTTATCTAAACCCTGGCTTGAGGTAGGGGTGGGTAGTGGTCGTTTTGCCCAGACACTGGGGATAGAGACCGGAGTTGACCCCTCCATCAAACTGTTGAATATGGCGAGGGGACGGGGGATAGCAGTGTTTCTGGGTAGAGGGGAGCAAGAACCTTTGGTGGCGGAGTCTTTCGGTACTGTATTCTTTATAGTGACCCTCTGCTTTGTCAGTTCGCCTTTGGCGGTTTTACGGGAGGCTTACCGCATTTTGCAGCCGGGGGGAAAGGTAGTGCTGGGTCTGGTCTTAGCAGAAAGCCCCTGGGGTAGGTTTTATGAAAGCAAAAAGAAACAGGGACATTCTTTCTACCAACGGGCTACCTTTTACCGGTATGATGAGGCAGTGGGACTGCTGGGACAGGCAGGCTTCACCGTGGAAAAGGTCATGGCCACGCTCTTTCAGAAGCCGAGTGAGGTAGGGTATATGGAATTGCCACGGGAGGGTTTTTCTCCTGATGCTGGATTCACCGTAATCATGGCCGGGAAAGGCGCTACTTAAGGGCAGTTACCCGATTTACGGAGGCGATAATAGTATGGCGAAGGTTGCTCCTGAGAAAGAAATCACTATGGCTGAGGAGCCGGCTAACAACATACGGGAAACCAGGCGAATTCTAAAAAAGTTCGGCAGGAAAAGGGGAAATCTTATCCCTATTCTGCAGGAGGTTCAGGGCAGGCTTGGCTATCTTCCCCGGGAAGTTATGCTGGAGATAGCCGAATTTCTCGGTATAACGGGGATAGATGTTTACAGCGTGGTTACCTTTTACAATCAATTCCGGCTCAATCCTCCCGGGAAGCACTCAATAAGGGTGTGTTTAGGCACCGCCTGTCATATGAAGGGCGGTTATATTACTCTGGATGCCTGGAGGAGAAGGTTAGATATTGACTCAGGTGAAACTACTCCTGACCGTGAGTTTGACCTGGATACCGTCGCCTGTGTCGGTTGCTGCACTATGGCACCAGTGACTGTTGTCGATAATAAGCCACAGGGTCAGGTTGAACCTACCAAGGTAGATGGAATCCTGCTCTCGTTTGAGCTAGAAAAAGAGAAAGAAGGTAAGCAAAACCAGTGAAAGCAGTCGAGCTCTCAACCGTAGCTTCAACCTTTCAGGAGATAAAGAACCGGGCTGAATCCGGCTGGCAGGAGCTATGGCATAGCGGCAAGCCAGTTATTCTGATAGGTACTGCCACCTGTGGTCGGGCGGCCGGGGCTCTGGACGTGCTCCAGGCAATACGAGATGAAATTGGTCGGCAGAACCTGGACTGCCATCTGGTCGAGGTCGGCTGCATGGGGCACTGTTATGCTGAACCAATACTTATTATAGCTAGGCAGGGGTATCCTCCTATCGCCTACGGGCATGTCAATCCGGTGATAGCCGAGAGACTAATCAAGGATTTTATCCTTGGCGATAATCCTTGTTTTGAATTCATCCTCGGGGCTCTGGAGAAAAATGAGCTCGTTCCCAGCTTTGCCGAATTTCCCCGGGCTGAATATGAGAAAAAGGTTACGCTTAAAAACTGCGGTTATATTGACCCGGAGCAGATAGACCATTACATTGCCAACGGTGGCTATCAGGTTCTGGTAAAGGTGCTTAAGACGCCACCGGAAGAGATTATAGATGAGGTCAAGGAATCCGGATTGCGGGGTATGGGTGGTGCCGGCTTTCCTACCGGGCAGAAGTGGGAAATCTGTCGCCATGCTCAGGGGAGACCAAAATATATGGTGTGCAACGGCGATGAGGGTGACCCGGGCGCCTTTATGGACCGCACTATCCTTGAGAGTGACCCCCACTCGGTAGTGGAGGGAATGATTATTGCCGCCTATGCCGTTGGCGCCCGTTATGGCTATATCTACGTTCGTGCCGAATATCCGCTAGCCGTGCATCGGGTTAAGGTTGCCCTTCGCCAGGCTCGGGAGCTGGGGCTTCTGGGCAAGAATATCCTGGGAAGCGATTTCAGTTTTGATATTGAGCTGTTTCAGGGTTCGGGAGCCTTCGTCTGCGGTGAGGAAACGGCGCTCATCGCCTCCCTGGAAGGTAAGCCGGGCATACCCTATCACCGCCCACCTTACCCGGCAGTCAGCGGTCTGCATGGAAAGCCTACCCTTATCAATAACGTGAAGACCCTGGCCTGCGTACACCACATAATTGAGAACGGGGCGGAGTGGTTTGCCAGCATTGGCACTGAGGGACGCCCAGGGACTGCCGTTTTTGCTCTGGCGGGTAAAATAGTTAATACCGGGCTGGCCGAGGTACCTATGGGCACCACCCTGCGTCAGCTTATCTTTGATGTCGGTAGTGGTATCCCCGACGGCAAGCGTTTCAAGGCAGTGCAAATCGGTGGTCCCTCTGGTGGCTGCCTACCGGAATCGGCTCTAGACCTGCCCATCGACTTTGACTCCCTCAGAGATGCTGGAGCCATGATGGGCTCAGGGGGCATAATAGTGCTTGATGAGGACGATTGCATGGTGGAGATAGCTCGCTACTTCCTGGAGTTCACTCAGCGGGAGTCCTGTGGCTTGTGCACCTTCTGCCGCCTGGGGACGAAACAAATGCTGGAAGCCCTGGATGAAATTACTCAAGGCAAAGGGAAAACGGAAGATATTGATATGCTTACCGAGTTGGCAGAAGACATTAAGGCCGGCTCTCTCTGTGGTCTGGGGAAGACGGCACCCAACCCGGTGTTGAGCACCCTGCGCTATTTTAGGGACGAATATGAAGCGCATATCAAGGAAGGGCGCTGCCCGGCGCTGATGTGCCGAGAGCTCATCACTTACTACATTATCCCCGAGAGGTGCGAGCGTTCTTGCGATGCCTGTGTCGGCACTTGCACCGTGGAGGCAATAACCACCAATAAGAAAAGAATAAAGGTCATTGACCAGGAAAAGTGCGTCAAGTGTGGCACCTGTCTCAAAGCCTGTCCACCTCAGTATGACGCAGTAGTGAGGTTTTCACCCCCTGACCAGGTGCCAGCCTCGGAGTAGACAAGTGAAGATGGTCTCGTTAACTATTGATGGCAAGAAAATAAAAGCCAAAGAGGGGGAGAATCTCTTGTGGGCGGCACTGGACAATGGTATTTATATACCTAACCTGTGTGCCCTTCGGGAGGCTTGGCCACCTTCTGCCTCCTGCCGCCTCTGCTTTGTTGAGGTGGAGGGGAAGGATAGCCCGGTTACCGCTTGCACCGAGCCAGTAACAGGGGGCATGGTGGTAAATACCACCGGCCCCAAAGCCTTGAGGCTGGCGCGCACTGCTGCCGAGCTACTTATAGCCAGCCACCCGGTAGACTGTGCCCACTGTCTCAGTAGTGGCTCCTGTGAGCTTCAGAAGATTGCTGCCCACCTGAAAGTCAAGCTGAAAACGAAGCGGTTAAGGAAGCTTACCCGGGAATTACCCATAGATTCCAGCAGCCCGCTATTTATATATGACCCCAATAAGTGTGTGCTCTGTGGCCGGTGCGTGTGGGTATGCAGGGAGCGTCTGGGTATAGGCGATATTGGCTTTGCTCACCGCGGCTTTCAGCGGGTAGTTGCCACTTTTGCCGATGAGCCTATGGCTAAGGCGAGATGCCCGGAGTGTGCCGAGTGTGTTACTGTCTGTCCGGTGGGCGCTTTGTATTTTAAGGATGGCAGAGGGTCAAAACCGATTATTAAGGAGGATTAGTGTTATCCAAACTGGCTCACTTAATTTCAGTAGCTAAGGGGGAGCTTCCCGCCGACCTGATTCTGGCCAATGCCCGGGTGGTGAATGTCTTTACCGGCGAGGTTGAACCGGGTAATGTAGCTATTTACCAGGATAGGATTGCCGGGGTAGGCAAGTATAACCAGGCCGGGCAGGTGCTGGATTTAGGGGGCAGGTATCTGGCTCCCGGTCTTATTAATGGGCATATTCATGTAGAAAGCTCCATGCTTGATATTGGTCAGTATGCCCGGGCGGTGGTGCCCCGTGGCACTTCGGTGGTAGTTACCGACCTCCACGAAATAGCTAATGTCTGCGGGCTGGAGGGTATGAGGTATGTGCTGAACTGTGCCCGCCGTTTACCCCTTGAGCTTTTTCTGATGGCTCCTTCCTGTGTGCCGGCCACCCATCTGGAGACCTCAGGAGCCAGCCTTGGGCCTGAGGACATTCGCCGGGTTCTCCGGTGGAGGGGTTGCATCGGGCTGGGGGAGGTAATGAATTTCCCCGGGGTGCTTGGTGGTGATGCCAGCGTGCTGAGTAAAATCAATTTTGCCCGGGGTAAGATTGTTGATGGGCATGCCCCCGGTGTTACCGGGAAAAACCTCACTGCCTATATTGCCGCTGGTATCTATTCTGACCACGAGTCGGTTTCTCTGGAGGAGGCTAGAGAGAAATTAAGTCAGGGTATGTATGTCATGATTAGGGAGGGTTCGTCGGAGAAAAATCTGGATGCCTTGCTACCCCTGGTTACCGATAAGACCTATAAAAGATGTATGCTGGTGGTTGATGACCGTAGCTGTGTTGACCTGCTTGGGGACGGTGATATTGATGCCGTGGTGCGCAAGGCGATAAGAAAGGGTCTTGACCCGGTGCGGGCTATTCAACTGGCGACGGTTAATACCGCCGAGTATTTCAGGCTGGACGGGCTGGGGGCGGTAGCCCCCGGCTACCTGGCTAATTTAATGGTGATTGGCGAATTACCTGGCCTCAAGATAGATATGGTCTTTCACCGGGGTCGCCTGGTAGCCAGAGACGGGGAACCGTTATTCCCGGTATATCAAGCCAGTGGTGGAGGACTGACCAATACGGTAAATATCAAGCCCTTTAATGTGGAGGCATTGAAGCTGAAGGCTTGCGGAGAAACTGAGCCGGTTATTGAGATTATCCCCGGTCAGATAATTACCCGAAAAAGGATGGAGAAGGTTAAGGTTGCCGATGGGGTGGTTGTGCCTGATACTGGCCGGGATATTCTGAAGCTGGTGGTAGTGGAGAGGCACCGGGCTACGGGCAATATCGGCTTGGGGCTGGTTATGGGGTTTGGCTTGAAGCGAGGGGCTCTGGCTTCATCTATTGCTCATGATTCTCATAATATTGTGGCTGTCGGCACTAATGATGAAGACATATTTACTGCGGTTAAAGAGATTGAGAGATTGCACGGCGGTCTGGTAGTAGCTGTTGATGGCAAAGTTCAGGCCAGCTTAGCCTTACCCATTGCCGGACTGCTGTCAGACGAACCGTTGGAGGTAGTGGTAGGTAAATTAAAGGAGCTGGAGCAGCTAGCCAGGGATTTAGGCACCGGGCTAAAATCGCCCTTCGCCACCCTTTCCTTCCTGGCTCTCCCGGTAATCCCCGAACTCCGCCTCACCGACCTTGGTCTGGTGGATGTGAATGAGTTTAGGCTGATTAAATAAGACGTTTTGTGTTCGTAGCTGAATTGGGCTAGAATAGTAAACCAGGAGAACGATTACCTATTTTGTCGTCACAAATTATCTTTGACAACCGACATGATGCCGGCCGGCAGTTAGCTGAGAAGCTAAATGAATATAGCAACCATTCAGTTGTTGTTATGGCTATTCCCAACGGTGGTGTGCCAGTGGCGCTGGAGGTAGCTGGCGCCCTTAATGCTGGCTTTGGCCTGGTTATCTCTCGTAAAATTCCGTCGCCACTCAACCCCGAAGCGGGCTTTGGTGCCATTGCCGATGATGGTACCATTATTCTTAATGATGAAGCCGCTAAGAGAATCGGCTTGAACCGGCAGCAGGTAGAGTATGAGGCGGGCAAAGTAAGAGCTGAGATTAGACAACGGAGCCTGCTCTACAAAGGGGACCGACCACTGGTTAGTGTCAATGGTAAGACGGCAATAGTCATAGATGATGGACTGGCTTCAGGTGTTACCATGATGGCAGCAGTGGAATCGGTGCGTCATCGCCGACCGAGGGAAATAGTGGTGGCGGTGCCCTGTGCCTCGGCGATAGCCTTAAAGCAGCTGGAGAGAGTGGCGGACAAAGTAGTAACCTGCGCTACCGGGTTTATGCCCACATTCTACGTATCCGACTTCTATCGCCAGTGGTATGACGTTAGTAATGACGAAGTAGTCCGATACCTTAACCAATGGCGGGTGCGACGTGTTCTCTAAAACTGAGCTACCGCGGGATGGGTAGCGGGGCTAATGTTATAATGAGTATATGTGATAAAGTGCGGGGCGCTTATTAATTATTGTATTGAAGGTACGTAGCTGAGAGTTGAGGCTCAGAAAGTAAGCGTGGAATAGGGGGTTACACAAAATCATTACGACTAATGTACTGGTAATATCTATTTGTGCCTGGGCGGTGGCACAGTTGATGAAGGTATTCGTCATACTGGTGCGAGATAAACGACTGGACTTGCGTTATTTTGTTACCAGTGGTGGTATGCCCAGTGCGCATTCAGCAATAGTCTGTGCGCTGGCTACAGCGGTGGCCATGACCCATGGTATAGGGTCAGTGACCTTTGGCATTGCGGTTGTTTTAGCTTTGATTGTTACCTATGATTCCGCTGGTGTGCGGCAATCAGTGAGCCAACAATCAGTTGTTCTAAACCGTATTGTACAGGAGCTCAGGTTTAAGCGTCCCATAGCTGAGGTAGAGCGTGACCTGCGGGAGTTCATCGGGCATACCCCATTTCAGGTCATTGTCGGGGCGGCATTAGGTATTCTGGTTGCCTGGCTCTGGCTTACTATAATCGGCGGGTGAGGCATTCTTCTTCGTGGACACAGCTATCCCGTAGCTGCTCTCCTCCAAACAGCGTCTCAGGATTAATTTAAGCCAGAAAGTGGATTGCTTCAGTGTTAAGTGACAAAAGTAAAATCTTTACCCCTTCGCTTGCCACTACTTGGTCTCCTTACTTTTCTTTGCCTAATGTCATCTCTAACTGGTTTGGCTTCGAAGGGGAAGGAAGAAAGCCTAATGCCTACTTCAGAATCTGTCGCCTTATTTCACTCGGTCTTTTCTGTACTTACATTGGTCGCCCGAGGTCCTTTAGGACCTGTTTCCAGGTTGTATTCTACACTGGTGCCCTCTTCCAGAGCATCAAAGTCCTCTTCAGCTAAAGCGGAGCGGTGGAAGAAGACCTCGGAGCCGTCTTCAGCAGTGATGAAACCGAAACCTCGGTCCCGGATGAGTCTCTTTATCTGTCCTTTCAAGCCTTTCACCTCCTTTGTATAATAAAAATCCTGCGAAGCCCTACAAAAGCTTGCAAGATTGCAAAGCTCTAAGTAAGTGACCTTGTTTTAGCCGGAATGCGTCTATATTCCTGTTATTGGTTATATTCTAGCATATATTTGGGGCGTATGCAAAAGTAAAGGGGGAGAAATAAGGTAGGGCAAGTCCTGTCAAAAAAAATAAGGGGGATTTTTATCTACCTCACCCCCTGTGTCCCCCTCTCCTTTGAAGGAGAGGGGGAGGAATATTAAAAAGAGGGGCTTCGCCCCTCTTAGACACCCCTTCAAGAGACCTTTTATCCCTATTTGGTCCTCTGCTCTTGGATAAGCCTCTCGCCGTAGTCAAGCAGAAGCTTGGCTCGTTCCGGGGGTATCTTCTTTGACTCCAGGTAGGCTTTCAGGGCGTCGAGGGGGGCTATCTCTTCAGCGGTCCACTTGCCCAGTCTGAGGCGGGTCTCTCGCTGTATATCCTTGGCGATGGTAAAGTAGTGAGCTTCTTTTAGGGCGTTCCTGATGTCATTATCCCTAAGCTGACCTTTAATCTCTGCGGGCAGGCTGATTTGGAGTCGGACTATGGCATCCTTAATCCCTTCTTCTGGTTCGGCAATAGTTCCGAGCACAGTTGAGGTGGGGTCGGTGTCCTGGGGCTCAATACCGATGTTAATGGTGAGAAAACGGCGCCCGGTTATCTGGTGGAAGTCAAAGGAGACCTGCCTTTGGCCGGTTTCCTTGTCTGGCTCAATTTCTACCAGATAGAACCCCTTGTCGTCCTCTTCCTCGCCGAAATCTATCCGCTCCAGGCTGCCGGCATAGACTACCGGCGGGTTAGTGCTCAAAACCTGGTGCTTATGAATATGGCCCAGGGCGATATAGTCAAAGGCAGGGTGGGCAACATTGCTTAGCAGTAGGGCATGCTCTTGCCCGATGGTCATTGACTTCTCTGAGCCTACTTTTGCCCCTGAGACCCAGACATGAGCCGCCAGTATTGATGGCAGCCCGGGGTCGAGTTTGGGGATATTGGCAGCAATAATATTGGTTAGCACCTGCTGCAACTTCTGGTTAATCTGGTCAAAGTTAAGATTTTTAGTTTCTTCTTTGCTTAATAGGGCACTGCGTCTTAGCCAGGGCAGGGAGACTATTTGAATAGTACCGCTTGGGGTTGGGATGCGGTAAACATCGGGGCGGTTGGAGACATAGACATTTTTCACCGCCAGGGTATCAAAGATTTCGGTGGTAGTCGCCCGACCTATAGCGTTAGGTAGGTCGTGGTTGCCAATGAGGAGAAAGACGGGGATGCCGGCGGTGGACAGACGATTTATGCGTTTGGCAAACTCCCGCTGGTGAGTCTGGCTGGGCTCACGGCTCTTATAGGCATCGCCGCAGAAGAGGATAAGGTCTACCCTGTTTTCCAGGGCGTAGTCTACTACCTGGTCTAGGGCAGACAGGAAGTCAAGGAGGCGTGTGGATAACCCAGTAGCCGGGTCAATGCGCCCGTAGTTTTCCACACCGAGATGAAGGTCGGCAAAGTGGAGGATTTTCATTAGGTAGCCCTATCCCCCTTTATCCCCCTGCGGAATAGATAATCCGACCCATATTATACCATTCCTGACTGAGTTAGACATCCAACCGGGGCAGGAGTGATTTACTGTGGTCTTGACAGAAGCATGCTTAAAGACTAGAGTTTCATTGGGATCGATATGATGAATAACGTTTTCAACAATCAATACTTGGCTGCCAGACGTGCCCTTGTAGATACTCAAGTGAGGGGTAAGAAGGCAGAAATAGCTGTCAGTAACTTTTTAAATAATGAAGGTATACACTATTATCATCGTATTAAAGAAAGATATCTAGATATCAGTAGAGCAGATATAGAGGTAGATTTTAAGATAGATGAAATAAATGGTTACGAAACCTTTATCTCAGTTACGCATTCAAATCCTCGTATTCCTGGACATAGTAATGAAAATAAGCTGCACCAGAAACTAGCGGAACTATACTTATTTAAACTGAGAAAACCAGAAAGGAGGATAGTGCTAGTTGTAGGTGGTGACATTAGTAAATGGGCGCCTTACGTACTCAAGGTTTTTGAGCTATTCTTCGATAAGGTTGTCTACGTGGAAAGGAAGAGCTTCTCACAAGAGATGTCAATGGCCCTTAAATCACAATTGAATAATAAGCATTTCTGGATAAACGAGCAAAAGTTATTAACAGAGGTGAAATTGCTTGGTCAAGATTCTAGGGTATGTAGCAGAAATTTGAGGCAAGAGTTCTATTCACAAGTTATTCTGAGACTTGCTGAAAAGACGGCTCCTCAATATCCTAATCAGATACAAAGTAGTATTCTGAGAAAAATGGGGGAGGTTGGTATCGATAGTATTTTCTGGGATTACATCAAGAGTGGTCAATATGAAAAAGTCTGGCAAGAGAGAAATTATTTTAATGTATTAGAAGCTATCACAGAGATGATACTAGAAAGTAATAATATATGGTATAAGGGTGGACTTGGTAGAAGTGTTGCCGTGCACCATAGCGTCTTACATGATTTGGGCTTTACGACAACTCGCTTTACTGAAGACTTCTTGTTATATTCTGATAATCATAAGAAAAGGGTCTATATCCAGTGTAAGTCCTCTGCCGGAGGGCCAACTAATACGTCAAAAGCACTGCCTAGTAGGGCTAGAGAACAGATAGGTAGGTCAATTCTGTACAGATCAACAATTGATGACACCAATGGGCTTATTTCTAATCGCAAAGATTATATAAGCATCTATATACTTGATGGTTACTGGAATTTTCCAAAGAAATATCCCCTTAAATACGTACACATTCTACAAATAGCAGGTGCTGATTATATACTTAATGGGCATGAATTGGTGAATAAAAATTTCGAAGTCATTGACAATAATGCTTTGACTGAGATTATCGAGAAGTTGAGGTGTTTAAGGAATCCTGTGGCATAGACAGTATAACTATGCTTTCTCTGCTTGGGTCATCATCATACTGCCTTCGTTGTTGTTGACTATTCCCTTTTACTCTTGTTATGATAATTTTTTCTAGTTTGAATCCTAATTGAGATCCAATATCAGCTAGTATGATGTCCACAGGAATATTCACTCCACTATATCTTACTGTTCCGACAACAAAAGCTACTTTACCATTTACATATAGGTATTGTTTTATTGTTCTAAGTACTAAGTACATATCTTCGAAGTAACCAGAAATCATCTCTGGGATTTGGGGATTATTGAGTTGTCTATTTGATAGAGTCGCCAAACACTCTCTTAGAATAACTGACTTAACGAATTGACTCTTTCCGAACTTTGCTTCCACATGAGACCGTATTGTATTATATCTAATCGTCTTCAACTCTTGAAAGCTAGTTACGAACTCTGTAGCTAGTTCCAAAGCATAGGTACGGGTATAGTCATAGCGATTCAAATACGGTGGAGATGTGATTACAGCGTGAAAACATCGATCTAACTCTATTCCTCTTGAATCCATGCAAAAGACTTTATTGTCTACGTTACTCCTAAGCAAGTCATTCTCAAATAAGCCAGAACTAAGGTTATCAACATCCAGAATGTATTTTGCAATCTGTGCTCTGAAAAGAGATTTTGTGTCCTTATGTTGCTTGTGTTGAACCAGTCTTAAAAATGCACCATCTTTCTTAGTATTGCTCAACTCTCCGACTATTGATAGCAATCCAAGCGTAAACAAATTCCGATACAGTTGGTCTTCCACTACGTTCTCTATCAGTCGTTTGAAAGACAAGATTTCAAGGAATCCATCACTTGAATCAAATGCCTTTGTGATTATCTTAATATCAGGTAAAACTAAGCTCCTATCTATCACTAAGTCGCTATCTAAGATCTGATCAAGATACTCTCTCATCTTTCCTGTATCATAGTTGCACACATTCATCTTGACCTGTGTAACAAATGTGCATAAAGGTAGTATATCTATACCGTAAGCATTTATGCCTTTTTCCTTAGCTGCTAGTAGAGTAGTACCTATCCCACAGAATGGGTCTAGCAAATAATCGCCACTATTCAGTTCAAATAACTCTATTAGCTTGTAAACCAGTATGTTAGAAAATGCTTCCTTATACGAAAACCAGTTATATATGCCCATTTTTTTAGTTGGTGCGAAAGTGACTAGTTTTTCGTAGTCTTTATTAAACTCTATTCTTTTCGAATATCTACCGCTGTAATTTAATATTTGAGATTCGGCTTTTTGTTTAGCTTCTTTTGTTATCATATTTCTTATTATACAATATTTGTATGAATGGCTGATAGCCTTGTCTTCTTAAAATTATATGGACATTTAGATAATGATACACGCTTCCGTGTATTTTGTCAAGTCTTTTTACTCGATTTTGAGACTTTTTTATAAAATATTTGAGGCTTCCTAATATAACACAGGTCAACAAACTCATCAGGAAGCCGGGTCATCCAGTAGAGGTTATCCCCGCAGTAAATAACTCTTTCTAACTTCATAGCTTATCCCCCTCTCTTTCAACTTTCCATATCTGCCCGCCCGGTGGCAGGACGAATAGCGGTTCACCGCTGAGCTTGGCGGTTAGCGTTGTCTTCAGCTCGTTAATCGGGACTCGTATCTGGTTCATAGAGTCGCGTTCGCGGATGGTGACCTGCTCATCTTCAAGCGATTGGAAGTCAACGGTGATACAGAATGGAGTGCCAATCTCATCCTGGCGTCGGTAGCGGCGACCAATGCTCTGGGCGTCGTCATAGCTTGTCATCCAGCACTGGCGCAGGTCGGCATATATCTGTTTGGCTACCTTAACCAGATTCTCCCGTCGGCTTAAGGGCAATACGGCTACCTTAATTGGAGCTATACTGGGGTGGAGGTGGAGGAGCACCCTTATCTCTTCTTTGTCTGGTTCTTCATCGTAGGCATCGCAGAGGAAAGCCAGGGCAGAGCGGTCTACCCCGGCTGATGGCTCGATGATATAAGGCATAATGTGCTCTTTGGTCTCTTCATCAAAGTAGTCCAGGCTCTTGCCGCTATATTTGGCATGTTGAGTAAGGTCGAAGTCACCGCGGTTGGCAATCCCTTCCAGCTCAGACCAGCCCATAGGGAACAGGTAATCAATGTCATAGCAGGCTAGGGCGTAGTGAGCCAGTTCGTGTTTCATGTGCTGGCGTAGCTTCAAGTTTTCTTTATTGATGCCTAACTTCACATACCAGTTGAAACGTTCCTCCAGCCAGTAGTCAAACCATTCCTTGTCGGTTCCGGGCTTGACAAAGTATTCGATTTCCATCTGCTCAAATTCCCGACTGCGGAAGATAAAGTTACCGGTGGTAATCTCGTTGCGGAAGGACTTACCTATCTGGGCGATGCCGAAGGGCAACCTCTTTCTGGTGGTATTAACCACATTTTGGAAGTTAACGAACATACCCTGGGCTGTCTCGGGACGCAGGTAAACTACACTGGCTTCTTCTTCGACAGGTCCCATAAAGGTTTTGAACATTAAATTAAACAGGCGGGGGTCGGTTAGTTCACCGCCGCAGGAAGGGCAACTATCGCCCTTTAGTTCATCGGCGCGCCATCTCAAGTGGCAGCCCTTACACTCAACCAGGGGGTCGGAAAACCCCTCAAGGTGACCGCTGGCGGCCCAGGTCTGAGGGTGCATCAGGATACTGGTGTCCACACCCACCATGTCATCGCGCTGTTGAACCTCCGTTTGCCACCAGGCTTGCTTAATATTCTGCTTCAGTTCCACCCCTAGAGGCCCATAGTCCCAGCAACTGGACAGACCGCCGTAGATTTCGCTGCTGGGAAAGATGAAACCCCGCCGCTGGCAGAGGGAGACAATCTTTTCCATACTAACCTTGGTTGGTGTCGGTTCGGTCACTACTATCACTCCTTAACGCTGTTATTCGGCGGTGCTATCGAGTGGTTGCCCAAGCCCGCCGGATGGCTTGGATGAAGAATATGCCCAGAATAATACCCCCCAATACCATAATAATAAGGGCGAATACCCAGACGGACATAAGGTTCATTTGATAGGAATTGTAGCTGAAAATGTCGAGCATTGCAAAGCAGAGAACGATTTGGGGCAGGGCAATAATATTGCCCATGAGTGATAATACTCTTTCCGGTTTTATCCAGGTACCCTCGGTCTGCCCGGACAGCCTACTCAGTCGGGTTATTCCCCAGGTAATGGCGCCGGCCAGCAGGGTGAGGAACAGTTGTGGTGCTACCGCCCAGACGATAGCGGCGCCACGGCTGAGCCACCTATCAGGTGAGCCATCGGGTTGGAAGTGATAGGCTACCTCCTGGGGAAGCAGGTGGTAGAAGTAGGCAGTCAGAATTATAGACAGGATAAGAATGGCGAGCGGCGCTATGATGTAGTTCCAGTGGAAGGGTAGGGCGCCCCCCTTGGCGGTTTCTTTTGTCGGCTCTTTACTTTTAACCGCTTGCCGGTGTCTAAAAATAAACCAGGCGACGGCTCCACCGCCTAAACCAAGTAAGAAGAGTACAATTAAAATGATAATGATTATCGTCATCTATTTATTAACATATAAAAGCTACCAGCTTTGACTGTAGATGTCAAAGGGTTAAATCCTCACCCTCCTTCAAACTACTCTTCATAACCGCCCTTAATTCTTGTGGTTAGCCTGGCTAAATGATAGAATATAGCTTCGTGTCAAATAGAAGGAGTGTATAGTGATTGTGAGGAAACTGGTAATAGGGCCATTTGCCACTAACTGCTATGTTGTGGGCTCTGAGTCTAAAAAGGAAGGGATGATTATTGACCCGGCTGATGAAGCTCAGGTGATTTTAAGCAGTGTTAAGGATTTGGGACTTGACATAAAGTCTATCGTCCTCACCCACGGTCACCTAGACCACATTGGCGCTCTAAAAGAGGTTAAGGAGGCAACCGACGCCGAGGTGGCGATTCATAGTGATGACGCCAATTTTCTCCAAGACCACTCGTTGGGCGCATTATTTGGTCTGTCCTATCCCACTCCACCTCTTCCCGACCGGTTGCTTAAGGACGGGGATAGCTTAGACGTTGGCGACCTGCATTTTTCGGTTCTGCATACGCCGGGACATTCCCGGGGAGGTGTTTGCCTGCTGGGGCATGGCGTGGTCTTCTCCGGGGATACCCTATTCAATTATGGCATAGGTAGAACTGATTTGCCTGGCGGCAGCTACAGCCAGCTAATGGATAGCATCCACAGCCGGCTTATGGTACTGCCTGATGACACAATTGTTTACCCCGGTCACGGTCCGGATAGCACCATCGGTGCCGAGCGCCAGGGCAATCCCTTCCTAGGCGATAAGCCCAGCCTCTAGAGCAGCCCGGGGAAGCTCACCAGGACTGGTGCCAGAACCAAAGCCACTATGGACATTAGCTTTATCATGATATTCAGCGACGGTCCTGAGGTATCCTTCATCGGGTCACCCACTGTATCGCCCACCACGGCAGCTTTGTGAGCATCTGAGCCTTTACCACCAAAGGCACCGGTTTCTATCCATTTCTTGGCGTTATCCCAGGAGCCGCCGGCATTGGCAAAGGTTATAGCTAGGATGAAACCACAGGCAATAGCCCCGACTAAGAACCCGGCAAGGGCTAGTGGACCCAGTACCAGACCTACAATAACTGGTGAAAGTATCGTGATTATGCCTGGGGCTATCATTTGCTTTATGGCGGCTGTGGTGCAGATATCCACGCATTTCCCATATTCAGGCCGGGCGGTACCCTCCATCAGCCCCTTTATCTCGCGAAACTGCCTGCGAACCTCGTTGATTATGGTGAAGCTGGTCTTGCCTACTGCATTCATGGTCATGGCACAGAAGACGGCGGGTAGCATAGCCCCTAGAAAGATACCGGAAATGACCTGGGGACTAATCAGGTTAAGTTTAGTGATGTCAATGCCTACTGCCTGGGTGTAGGATAGTAGTAAAGCGAGGGCGGTAAGAGCAGCGGCACCGATGGCAAAACCCTTGCCGGTAGCGGCAGTGGTGTTGCCCAGCGAGTCCAGGGCATCGGTTCGTTCCCTAATCTCCGGTGGCAGCCCCGACATCTCGACAATGCCACCGGCATTATCAGCTACAGGCCCGTAAGCATCGGTAGCGTCTTGTATGCCTAGGGTTGACAACATCCCAACCCCGGCAATGGCAATACCGTAGATATCAGCGAAGTGATGAGCCACCAAAATGGCGATTACCACCAGAATGATAGGGGGTATGGTGCTCATCAGACCATTGGCAAACCCTCTGGTTATAAGTGTCCCGGCTCCGGTTTGAGATGCTTCCGAGATGTTGAGTGTTGGCCTGTAGACATAGGAGGTGAAGTAATTGGTGCTTTCTCCAATCAGGACGCCTGCAATCAGACCAGCCAGGATTGCCCAAAATATATTAATGCCGTAGCCTTGAATCCCGCACAGAAAATACACTGCCAGGAAAGAAAAAATAGCTGTGAGGATTGATGCTGAGAATGTGCCCCGGCGCAGGGCATTGAGCAAAGCTCCCATCTCTGCCTTTTCACCGACCCTCACCAGGAAGACTCCGATAATAGAGGCGATGATACCGCCAGCAGCTACTATCATAGGTAAAAACCAGGCTGTAGCCATATCGGGAACCAGGGGTTTACCTATGGTAATGGAGAAGGCGGCTATCATGCCTAATGTCATAGTAGCAATAATTGAGTCAACATAGGATTCAAACAGGTCGGCACCCATACCAGCCACATCACCAACATTGTCGCCAACGAAATCAGCGATAACCGCAGCATTCCTGGGGTCGTCTTCGGGGATTCCCTTCTCAACCTTACCTACTATATCGGCCCCGGTGTCGGCTGCCTTGGTAAAGATACCCCCTCCGACTCTAGCGAATATGGCTACCGAGGAGGCACCGAAGCCAAAGCCGGGAATAATCTTCAAAAAGTCAGGACTGGTGTGGAAGGCAAAATACATGATACTCAGTCCAAGGATACCAATGCCAACCACGCACATTCCCATTACCGTTCCGCCACGGAAGGAGACCTTCAAGCCATCATTCAGGCTCTTTTGGGCGGCTGCAGCGGTTCGGCTATTAGACCTGATAGCCATATTCATGCCGATAAAGCCGGCTAGTCCTGAGCAGACAGCACCAAAAACAAAGGCTACTGTTACCCACCAGCCAAGCATAGGTATTACGCCGAGGATAATACCAACCACCACCACAAAGATACCCAGTATCTTGTACTCTCGACCCAGAAAGGCTAAAGCCCCCTCCTTGATAGCTGCTGATATCTCCCTTATTCTCTCTGAGCCTTGGTCTTGCTTCAGTACATAGCGAGCCATAAAGCCAGCCAGAACCAACCCCAGCGCCCCGCATATTACCGCGACTATTATTGGAATCACTATTTAGTCTCCTTTCTGTTGAAGATTCCCACCAAATTTCTCTAACCTATTCTCTAAATCCTTTTGCCTTAGAACTAATGTCAGGTCACTGCGAGTCCTTTCTAGTACCCCACGAACCATATCGGTAGTGCGTCGTAGACCACCGGTTATGGTGTCAGGGAAGTCCATAGTAACTAAAATAGTATAAATGTCATCCATAGCGCTTAGTAGTTCTTCACCTCGGGACAGGTCTCCCTTTCTCATGTTATCCAGAAGGTAACGCCTTAGCTCACCTACCGCTTCACCCAACCCGTTCAAGTAAGCTGCGGAATCAATGCCCAGTTCATCAGGGGAAGGGAGTCGTTTTCCGGTTACCAGGGCGAGGGTGATACTGCCTTCAGCAAACTCCTTTTGAGCATCTCGGATAAAGCCAGCGTGGCTAAGCTCGGTATAGGCAGTCACGGCTTGTTTTGCCTCATTAAGAAGGTTGTGGGCTGACTCCAGTAGTTCTTTAGCCTGGTCAAATTCCTGGCGGTGCACCGCCCGAATAGCCTGGCTACAGTGGCGAATTACTTCGCGGCATAGGGGCAGTGTCTTTTCTCTAGCGGCGTCTAGAGCTGACAAGTTCAGTCGGAGCTGGTCAGCAATTGAATCTAAATTATCGGTTAATCTACTCATTTTTGAGGTTCAAGTCTGGCTACTATTTGTCGAGCGGCTTCTTCCGGAGACTCGGCTTGTAAGATAGCACTGATTACGGCTACTGCGTCAGCACCGGCGGACATAACCTCAGCAGCATTATCCTGGGTGATGCCGCCAATAGCCACCAGGGGTAGGGTTACCGCCTGCCTGATTTGGCACAGCCCATCTAAGCCAATAACCTTGGCCGTTTCTTTAGACGGAGTGGGGTATATTGAGCCCACGGCAATATAGTCAGCCCCTTCTGATTCAGCAGTAGTAGCCTGGTCTGCACTGGTGGTTGAGGCGCCCAGGATTTTACCTATTGGCAGCAACTGGCGAGCCGCTTTAATCGGCAGGTCGTTCTGTCCCAGGTGCAGTCCGTCAGCGTCAGTGGCCAGGGCTAAATCCAGGTAGTCATTTATTATAAAAAGCACACCCTTATCAGCGCATAGATTCCTAAGCTGCTGGGCTATGGGTAGCAGTTCCTTTTTGTTATGGAGTTTATCGCGCAATTGGATTGTCTTAGCTCCGCCCTGGATTACCTGCTTGGCTACTTCAATATGACTACGACCCTTTAGAGCTTGGGTATCTATAATAACATAAAGCCCGGGTAGGTGCTTTAACTTGTCCTGGCGCATTAGCTTGGACAGCAACCTTTGCTCTATGGTGTAGAGATTAAACCGGGCTTGCTTGAACTTTTCTGAGTCTAGTTTAGTGTCGGGAAGCTTGGCCAGTTCTTCTATGGTTCTCAGCGACTCCTGAACCCTCCTGGCGTTAGCTGCTACCATTACAGGTAAATCCCTCGGCTTTTCCTGCCCCGGGGCTTTAATATTGATGCCGACATCACCCGCTGAGTTTCGGGCCTGAAGAAGCTGCTGGTAGGATGGCCAGTCGCTGGTTACCAGCTCATGGCGCATGGTCTTTAGCTGTTGAGTTAGAGCGGTATCATTAAGTAGCAAGCGAGCCAGGTCTTCCAGAAGGCGAAGCCCTTCACCAATGCGGTTCAGATTGGCATCAATAATACGCAGCGTCTGTTTTGATGTTGCTTCTGATGAAGCCATACTTATATTTCCCGAGGGCTAATTTTAGCACAGCCAGGTTAGGGAGTAAAGCTTGGGGAATCTTTATATGTCGCCGACGGCATTTTCAATGAGTTCAATCCGTGATAGCTTGCTCTTTTGGTCCAGCTCTATGGCCACGACATCAATTCGCCACTGTGGAGGCAGGTCATTATGGGTTTGCCGGTAATGGGCGGCGGTAGCCCTCATCCTGGCTTGCTTGGTTGGGGTGATTGACTCTTCAGGACTACCAAACTCCAGGCTTGTTTTAGTTCTTACCTCAACAAAGACAAGGCAATCCTTATGCTTGGCGACAATATCAATCTCACCTTCAGGGCAGCGGTAGTTGGTCTCCAGGATATGATAGCCCCGCTTTTTAATGAAATCCCTGGCTAGTTTTTCACCCAGGATGCCGGTATCTCTGCGTTTCATTTCTCTATTAACTTCCAATCACAAAGAGGTCATTTAGCAACCTATCCCCCTGACCCCCTTCCCTTAATAAGGGAAGGGGGGAGTGTAGGTAAGAGAGGGGCTCCGCCCCTCTCTAAAGTCTCTTCCCCCTCTCCTTGAGAAGGAGAGGGGGATTAAGGGGGTGAGGTTAATAAAAAATCTCTTTCATAAACGACTTTAAATCATGTCCTTAACTGGCTTGAATGAATGGCGGTGGATGAAGGATGGTCCCAGTCGGTGCAAACAGGCCATATGCCCCTCGGTGCCATAGCCCTTGTGTTGAGCCAATCCATAGCCGGGATAAATCTGGTCAAGCTCTACCATCAGGCGGTCTCGAGCCACTTTAGCTATGATGGAGGCACAGGCAATTGAGAAGCATAGCCTATCACCGTTAGTTATGCCTTTTTGAGGCAGGTTAACATCAGGGAGGAGCATATAGTCTATGAGGAGAGATTCCGGCGGTGGCGACAGCCGGTCTATGGCTAGTTTCATCGCCAGCCGTGTCGCCCTGATTATACCCTGAGCATCTATTACGTCGTGGTGAGCTACGCCGATACCTATTGAGATAGCTACTTCGTGGATATTATGAAACAAAAGTTCGCGTCGGGTCGGGGTCAACTGCTTGCTGTCTTTTACCTGGTTGAGCCAGGGAGCCTTTAGGGGGTGGGGTAGGATAACGGCGGCGGCTGCCACCGGACCAGCCAGGGCACCACGCCCAGCCTCGTCAATGCCAGCGATGAGCCGGTAGCCCTGCGCCTCAAGCAGTTTTTCTTCAGTAAAGGTTGGTTTCTGAAGACTATTTATTAGCCCTACCCCCATTGAGTTTTGTCAAGTAACCCTATCCCCTTTATCCCCTTTCCCTTACGAAGGGGAATTTGCCCTTGGTTATATAAGAGAGGCTTTGTCTCTCTTTAATTCTCCTTTAGCCTTCTTCTCCTTCAATCTACCCTGTCTTCTATTATTCCCCCGCCGAGAACTGCGTCACCCTGATAGAATACTACGGCTTGTCCGGGGGCAATCGCCCGCTGAGGCTGGTGAAACTGAACCCTTGCCATCTCATCATTAAGGTTGAGTTTAGCCACCGCCTCAGGCGACTTGTATCGGACTTTAGCGGTTACGTTAGTCGGCTCTGGGGGGGCTTCTCCTGATACCCAGCTTAGCTTATTGGCGGAGAGGACATTACTTAGAAGCTGGTCTTCAGTGCCGACTACTAATCTATTGCCAGTGGTATCCAGCTTGAGCACATATAGACGTTTATTCGAGGTAAGCCCCAAGCCTTGCCTTTGCCCCACCGTATATTGGGCTAGACCATCGTGTCTGCCTAGAACCTTGCCCTCGGTATCAACGATGCCCCCCGGTTGGAGAGGAATATGCTGAGCGATAAATGACCGATAGTCGTTATCAGGGATGAAGCAAACATCCTGGCTATCACGTCGGCTGCCGGTGGGTAAGCCCAGTTCGGTGGCTAGCCTCCTTACCTCCGCTTTGTGGAGGTTACCTAGAGGCAGCAGTAGGTATTGAAGCTGCCTTTGCCCCAGAGTATAGAGGAAATAGGACTGGTCTTTAGTCAGGTCGATGGCTTTCAGCAGGCGATAGCCATCCGGCAGGCATTCAATTCGGGCATAATGACCGGTGGCTAAATAGTCTGCCCCCATTTCCCGCACCCTGTTGAGGAGAAGTCCAAATTTGATATGCTGGTTGCAAATAGTGCACGGGTTTGGCGTGCGCCCCAGGTTGTATTCTCGGCAGAAGTAGTCGATAACCAGGCGCTTAAATTCCGTCTCAAGGTTAAGCTGCTCAAGGGGGATATTTAGGATTTGGCAAGTGCGCTCTAAGTCTGGGGCGACCTGAGCTGAGTTGCCACCAGAGTATAGCTTCAGGTGAACGCCACTGACCTCATAGCCAGCTTTTTTCAGCAGGGCGGCGGCCAGTGATGAGTCCACTCCCCCACTCATAGCTACGGCAACCCGTTTTTGAGGCATATAACTCAGCCTCCTCGACTTGGCAGCAGTTGTCTTACTCTTTGCCAGATAATCTGGGCTATTTCCTCTTTATTTTTGCTGGCATCAATTACCAGCCAGCGCTCCGGGTCACTGGCTGCCAGCTTGAGGTAGCCCTGTCGCACCCTCTGGTGGAAGGCTACCTCCTCCTGCTCAAAGCGGTCTTGCTTTTTGGTGCTTTTACGGGCCAGTCCAGCCTCGGCTGGTATATCCAGTAGCACGGTCAGATTGGGCTTTAGTCCCCGAGTGGCTGCGTTATTGATAGCGGCGACCATTTCTGAGTCCAGTCCTCGCCCGTAGCCCTGGTAGGCAGTGGTGGAGTCGGCATAGCGGTCGCAGATAACGATTTTCCCCTCGGCTAGATTAGGATGGATGACCTCGTCTATTAGCTGGGTGCGGGAAGCATTAAACAGCAGTAGCTCGGTCAGCGGTGACATATCTGTATTTTGCGCCCACTTCAGGCAGCGAGCGAGTCTCTTACCCAGAGATGTTCCCCCGGGTTCATGGGTCAGGAGTGCCGGAATAGCTAATTTTGACAGCCTCCGGTATAGTGCCTTGGCCTGGACGCTCTTGCCGCACCCCTCCCCACCCTCAAAGGTGATAAATAGGGGCAACTTATTTCCTTTGTTTATATTTGCTTCATCTAACGTAAATCCTTGGATACCGGCATCTTTTTTACCCCATTGTTCTATTTCCCTTAATTCCCACTTGATGGCACTTGACCCACGAAAGTGATGGGTTACCTTAAATCTTATTGATAAGCTTCCATCTTCATTTATCGAGAATTGCTTGTTTATTATCTCGGCATCAATCTTTGGGTAGTTCTTAATTAGTTCTCCAAAATCTCTGGGTAAATTTTTGAGATTGCCTTTCATGATCGACCAAGGGGATTGTTCAATTCTTCGAGGAGTTCTGCTCATAATAGTTGTCGTGATATTATCTTCCAACCCTAAAACACTTCCTATGCAAAAGATTAATGTTTTTCTTATTGGTTCTAAATAGCTCCCTATTTCTCTTACAAATTCGTTGCTTAGCTCATGGGAGCCGTGTAATAATCCTACCCTTCCGCCATGCCTAATTTTCTTAAAATCTTTAAAGTGTAATGTATCTGTGAAGATTTCTCCCACTTTTTGCCATTCTGCTTCTGTATTCGTCTTTTCGGGTGACAGAATGTGCTTGATAACTTCCAATCCAATCCAGTAGGAGGTGAATTGGTCCACGAAGTTATCTTCGCCAATTCCTTTTCTTAACCATGTTAATGCTCTTAGGGTTCTTGGTTGATAAGAGCTTCTATCGTAAGCCTCGAATATTGTACGGAATGTGGATTCGTCTATTTTGTTTATGGAGCTGATGATTTCCTGTTCCTTCAATGGGTATACATAATAGCTCAGAGGGAAGCCTTCCTTATCATCCACAATATTGATTATGCTAACCAATGTTGCTGGGTCGCAATAAGTTAGGGAGGAAAAACTGATGATATTTAGAAGTGCCTCCGCGTGATTTTTTGAAATCTCTAAAGCCTCTTCTTCTGAATCTGCTCTTATATCAGCGATGATATTTAGACCGGTATGCAAGTTGATGTTGTCAATTCTCTTAACGTAGTCGTTCAGTGCCATAGTTAGTTCATATTTCGGAATGTTAGGATAATTAAAAATCCATGCGGGTAGAGGGGGTATTTGTTGTTCGGCTCTCCTTGCTAAAGCTGCTCGGGTTCGTGAATGATAGCGAATACTGTATCTATTCATAGTTGGTTAATCCTCAAAGGTGCTGAGTAAAGCCATAAATGACATTGTAATTCTCGGCGGTCTTAATTTATATTTCTCAACATTCTAAATTGACTATCCTACGGTTACAAACCCTTTGCTACTCCTTCCAACCCGAACTCAGACAGCATCCACATTAGCGTATTATGAATACTATCCATTTGTTTTGTGACTGTAGGGGTGGCTAGTCCTAAATATATCTGCTCGTGACCAAATCCAGTCAAAGCAACTTCTAAAACAGTCAACCACCCTACCAACCTAGCTTTATCCTGCTCACTCAATTCCTTAGCCATAACACTATCCCCCCTTTAATGTACGGATAAGCCATACTACTAGCCCTATCACTACCACAATTGCCCCAACACCGCCAAACATCATCATCATACCGGTAGTTGCCTTCTTGCCAATTCCTAGTGATAGGATAAATACGATACCAGCGCCAATGATGCCACCCCACATTGCACCTGCGACTTTATCGAAACCAACGGCCAAGCCCCACACAAGACCCGCTAATGCTGATAGAGCACCAAGGGAAACGGTCGCACCAATTATACGCCCCCAGTACTCAGGCCAATCTTCCTTCTGCATAGTCAGTTAGCCTCCTTGAGCTATGCACTACTCTTTATAAATCCTCACCCGTCTATTGGGGTCTTTGCCCGTGCTTTGGGAACTTAGGGCATTTCTTTCCGCTATCAGGTGCTGGAGGCGTCGGATATAGGCGCTCTGGGGGCTGAGTTCTATTGTCTCCTCCCCTCCTTTTACCCGCTCCACGGCTTCTTCCGCCTCATTAAGGGCAAGCTTGAAGGAGTCTGACCGGTCGGTTTTAGGTGAGGGATGGATGGTGTTTAATAGCTGCCTGATTTGATGCGGGGTGTTACTTTTGAGGACGTAGATGGGCAGGTTAGCCGCTTCGGCATCTTTGACCTTTTGTGGCTTCCGCCGGTAGTAGCTCTTAGAGGTTACAAACAGGTTAGCCTCATTCAGGTGGTTAACTGTATCCAGAGTTAGCTGCCTCTCTCTGGCTACCTGCTCCACCCGCCCCCGGTTTATGCCAAATAGGTAAAGCTTATAGTGCTTGTCTTCCCTGACCGGTGGCTTGTCCTTAGAAGGCTTATTAGAAGTAGCTAGCATTTCCTTTTCTATTCTGACCTCTCCGGTATCATCCAGCCAGCGAATCTCAGTAGCTATGGGTTGTCCCCGCAGGATGGCGTCAACGGCTTCGCTGACATCAGGGTGAATGGCTACCCTGTCCCAGTCCTGAATTTCAACGACAATATTAAAGGTAGGCATTGACATGCGCTCCAGTATGGACTTCTGGGTGCCCCTCCGCCTGGCCTCTTCATCGCCCAGGGTTACCGTCTGGATACCGCCAATAAGGTCAGCCAGGGTAGGGTTCATCATCAGGTTTTCCAGTGTGTTGCCGTGGGCGGTGCCGACCAGTTGCACCCCACGCTCAGCGATAGTTCGGGCGGCTTGAGCTTCAAGCTCGGTGCCGATTTCATCGATAACGATTACCTCCGGCATGTGGTTTTCTACGGCTTCAATCATTACTGCGTGCTGCATAGTAGGGGTGGTTACCTGCATTCGCCGGGCGTGCCCAATAGCCGGGTGGGGAATATCACCGTCACCGGCAATTTCATTTGAGGTGTCAACAATGATAACCCGTTTATTGAGGTCGTCGGCGAGCACCCGGGCTACCTCACGGAGCATGGTTGTTTTGCCTACCCCGGGACGGCCCAGCAACAGGATGCCTTTGCCTGATTGGACAAGGTCTTCAATAATTTTTATGGTGCCGAAGACAGCCCTGCCCACACGGCAGGTAAGCCCAACAATGCACCCCTTGCGATTACGAATGGCTGAGATGCGGTGCAGTGTCCGCTCGATTCCCGCCCGGTTGTCATCCCCGAAGCTGCTGATACGAGAGGCGACATAATCAATGTCCGGCTCGTCAACTTCCTTGGGGTCGAGAATCATTTCTCGCTGGGGAAAGCGAGCTTCAGGAGGGCGACCCAGGTCGAGGACTACCTCTAGTAGTTCGCTGATGTCCTTTTGTCGGCGTAGTGGCTGGTGAATATGCGGTGGTAAAATGTCGAGCAGAGCGTCCAGGTCATCGGTGATTACTTTTTGCACAGGTGCCCCCAGGGTATGCGTTATACTTGCCGGTCTCCGGCTACGATATCCAAAAAATAACGGTGAAATCTCAGGTCGTTGGTTAGCTCAGGGTGAAAGGCGGAGGCTAGTAGTTTCCCTTGTCGGGCAGCCACGCTGGTGCCATCAGCTAACCTGGCCAGTATTTCCACTTCGTTGTCTGTCTGCTCAACTATGGGTGCTCGGATGAATACGCCGGGAAAGGGCTTTTCTCCCAGCACGGGTATGGAGAGGTCAGTCTCAAAGCTATCCGTTTGTCGGCCAAAGGCGTTACGCCTGATGGTTATGTCCATTACGCCTATAGGCTCTATGTCCGAATCTGAAATTTCTTTGGCTAGCAGTATCATACCGGCACAGGTTCCCAGTATCGGCAGACCATTTTTAGCTAGATTTCTTATTTCATTTGTCAGGTTGTAATCTAGTATCAACCGGCTGATAGAGGTACTTTCTCCGCCAGGAATGATTAGCCCGTCCAATGGGGTAAGTTGGTGAGGCAGACGGACGGGCATGGTATCAACTTCTAGGCGGTGCAATATAGCTATATGCTCGGCAAAGGCTCCCTGCGAAGCAAGGACACCGATTCTCATATTACCATCCTCTAGGTGCCAGTAGCTCCTCGGTAGGGATTTGCTTTATATCCAGTCCGGGCATGGCTTCTCCCAGGTTCTTGGAGACCTCGGCAATGATTTCCGGGTCCTGGAAGTGAGTAGTTGCCTTGACAATGGCTCTGGCTCTAACCTCAGGGTTGCTGGACTTAAAGATACCCGAGCCAACGAAGACACCGTCGGCACCCAACTGCATCATCAGGGCGGCATCGGCTGGGGTAGCCACTCCGCCAGCAGCAAAATTAACTACCGGCAGTTTCCCGGTTTTATGTATCTCCTCTACCAGTTCAAAGGGGGCTCCCATTTCCTTAGCCAGTGCCATTAGCTCATCCTGGGGGCTGTTTACCAGTTTGCGGATGCCATCCGTTACTGCCCGCATATGCCTGACCGCTTCCACAATGTTGCCGGTGCCAGCTTCACCTTTGGTTCTAATCATAGCCGCTCCCTCGCCAATGCGGCGCAGGGCTTCTCCAAGGTCGCGGCAGCCGCAGACGAATGGAACCTTAAACTCGTGCTTCCAGACGTGGTGGGCTTCATCAGCCGGGGTGAGTACTTCTGATTCATCTATGAAGTCTACGCCCAGGGCTTGCAGTACTTGAGCCTCCACGAAGTGACCGATGCGGCACTTAGCCATTACCGGTATAGAAACTGCTTTCATAATAGCTTCAATAATCGTTGGGTCAGCCATGCGGGCTACACCCCCGGTAGCTCTGATATCTGCCGGGACCCTCTCCAGTGCCATTACTGCGCAGGCGCCGGACTCCTGGGCAATCTTGGCCTGCTCGACGTTGATTACATCCATAATTACGCCGCCTTTTAGCATCTGAGCCAGCCCGGTTTTAACCTTCCATGTCCCGCTTTCCATATTTTCCTCTTTAGCCTTGTTTATAATATTCTACTACTGTTTAGATTGTTTATCAACCCTATCCCCTTTATCCCCTTCCCCTTGGTAAGGGGAAGGGGAGAGGATTTTTAAAGAGGGGGCTCCGCCCCCTCTTAGGCTCCCCATATAAGAATATCAGGGGCTTCGCCCCTTAAACCCTTTATTGCTGCTCCTTAAGCTGTTGCTACCTCTCTTTTTAGGCGCTCAATTTGGTTTTGTGTATCCGCCACCTTATCTAGGTAAGCACGGTTAGCTTTAATACCTTCCGTAACCAACCATTTTATGGCGCTGCTTCTATTGTCAAACTTACCTACAACAGCTACAAGGTTATCTATATCTTCCAATTCTTGCGTAGATAGAGAAATCTGGGCAACAATATCTTCACTAGAGTCTGAGACAGATGGCCCAGATACAGGGAAATAACAGTATACACCACCAATTCGCTCTCTGCTAATACGCCTTTCCTTCCCTGTCTGAACCTGCTTACTTAATGTATTTGCGAGAGAAGCTACCGGGTCTTGGGCATCGCTTAGGTCGCTGATGTGAGCCAGAGCTTCTTCTGCAATCCACTGTGCAGTTTGCCCTGGAGAAGCTGGAATAATACTATTTACTGCGAAATCCATAAATCCTCTTTTCAACTTAAACCTCCATTTGTCTTATTTGTCAAGTATTCTAGAACTAATTTAGGTATATGGAAAAAGGGAATTCTATTGAAGAGTCAAAGAGAGGCGAAGCCCCTCTTTCCTACTCCTTCCCCCTCTCCTTTGAAGGAGAGGGGGATAAAGGGGGTGAGGTAGCTAGATTAATAAGGCACATTTGCATATCAGGAGAGTTTGTGCTATGTTTAAAATAGAATTTTATAGCTAACCGCTAGGGGTGCTCAAAGGCTGAGAGGTGTTTTGATGCCAACCCTGTGAACCTGATCTCGGTAATGCGAGCGTAGGGAAGCGGCGGTAACCTAGACCAAGGGTCTGGTAATGAGAGCCGTAGCCCTTGGTTTTTGTTTTTAAGGGGGCAGATATGACTCAATTAGAATTAGCCAGAAAAGGCATTGTTTCAATACAGATGAGCTTGGTAGCCAAGCAAGAGGGGGTGGAAGCTGAGTTTATCCGGCAGGGTGTGGTTAGCGGGACGATAGTAATTCCAGCTAATACTAAGCACACCAAGCTTATTCCTTGTGGCATAGGTCAGGGGCTGTCTACCAAAGTCAATGCCAATATTGGGACATCTTCTGATTTCGGCAATATTGATACTGAGATGGAAAAGCTAAAGGTTGCCATTGATTCCGGGGCAGACACGGTTATGGATTTGAGCACCGGCGGCGATATATCGGCTATCCGGCGGGCTATTATTGGCTCAAGCTCCTTACCGATAGGGACAGTGCCTATTTATCAAGCCGGAATTGAGGCGATAAGTAGACACGGCGCCATAGTCAAGATGACGGTTGATGACCTATTTGCCGCCATTGAAGAACATATTCGTGATGGTGTTGATTTCATAACGGTGCATTGTGGCGTAACCCGGTCAGCCATTGCCTGCCTTAAGCAGCAGGGAAGAGTAGCTGATGTGGTATCTCGGGGGGGTGCTTTTCTGATAGGCTGGATGCTCTACAATGAGCGCGAAAACCCGCTCTATGAATATTATGACCGCTTGCTGGAGTTAGCCCGGGAGTTTGACGTGACGCTGAGCCTTGGGGACGGGATGCGTCCTGGTTGCCTGGCTGATGCTACTGACCGGGCTCAGGTAGAGGAGTTACTTGTTATCGGGGAGCTGGTGCCGCGGGCACAACAGGCTGGAGTTCAGGTAATGGTTGAGGGTCCGGGGCATCTGCCCTTGAATCAAATTGAGGCTAATGTTCGTTTAGAGAAGTCTATCTGCAAGGGGGCTCCGTTCTATGTTCTGGGTCCGCTGGTGACCGATGTAGCTGCCGGCTATGACCATATCACCGGGGCTATCGGTGGAGCTGTCGCTGCCGCTGCCGGTACTGATTTTCTATGCTATGTAACCCCAGCCGAGCACCTGTCTCTGCCTGACCCTGAGGATGTAAAGCTGGGGGTAATCGCCTCGCGCATTGCTGCCCATGCTGGTGATATAGTCAAAGGGGTGAAGGGTACCGAGGAGTGGGATAGGAAGATGTCGGTGGCGCGAAAGAAACTTGACTGGGCGGAGCAAGCTAAACTGTCCTTAAACCCTGAGCGGTCTCGCCAGGTTCACAGCAGGCATGCTTCGGCTGGAGAGGCCTGCAGTATGTGTGGGGAGTTCTGTGCTATGGCGTTGGTGGAAAAGTATTTGGGCGTCAAAGCATCCAGGTGCTAGCTGGTGATACCATAAAAGGGTAACGTGGCAACAGGAGGGAATATGCTCGACGAGGTAACCATATCCAAGGCAATAGTCGAAAGCTTTGTGAAGGACTTCACCGAGGCTATGGAGGTTGACGTGGCTATAGGTGGGGCTGGGCCAGCCGGCATGACGGCGGCTTATTATCTGGCAAAGGCGGGGGCGAAAACGGTGGTATTTGAAAAGCAGCTCCGTGTTGGCGGCGGCATGCCCGGGGGAGGGATGATGTTCAATCGTATCGTGGTGCAGGAAGAGGGAAAGAAGCTATTGGATGAGTTTGACGTAGCCACCAAAGAGTATGAAAACGACTACTATATTGCTGATTCCCTGGAGGCCGTCTCGACTATCTGTTCCCGGACAATAAAGGCCGGAGCCAGGATATTCAACTTGATTTGCATTGAGGATGTGATGGTCAGGGAGGAAGATAGGGTAACCGGCTTGGTGTTGAACTGGAGTGCTGTTCCGCTGGCTGGATTGCATGTAGACCCCTTGGTCATGCGGGCGAAGATGGTGATAGATGCTACCGGGCATGCCTGCGAAATCTGCCAAATAGTAGTGAATAAGCTCGGTGCCAAATTAAGGACGAAGGCAGGTAGAATAATGGGGGAGAAGCCGATGTGGGCTGAGATGGGAGAAAAGCAAATAATAGAGAATACCCAGGAGGTCTATCCTGGTCTGATTGTTGCCGGCATGGCAGCTAATGCTGTTTTTGGAGCCCCCAGGATGGGACCTATCTTCGGGGGCATGCTTCTTTCCGGGAAGCGAGCGGCTGAGGTTGCCCTGGAGATTTTGCGCGGCTAAAAGTATCCTAGTAAGTATGGGTGGCGCCTTTAATTCGGGCAGGGTTTTGGGATACAGCTTAAGCTCTATTATCGTTGGTTCGTGGTATTTGTTCTCCTCACTGTCTTAGTAATTTCCTCTCACTGTTTTTTCACGGGTTAGTTGGGGTCGGGAATGAAGGTGGAGTAAAATGTTCCGGTAGGTGGAGAAGTGAAATTGTATGATGTGGCAGTAATAGGTGGTGGACCAGCCGGGAGTTATACCGCTTATAAGCTGGCGGGGATGGGATACGGGGTGGTGGTGCTGGAAGCGAAGACAAGGCCGGGAGGGAAAGTCTGCTGTACCGGTCTTATTGGTCGGGAGTGTGTCAGCACTTTTGGTATTGACGACAGGGTTATTTTGAAGTGGGCAAATAGCGCCAGGTTATTTTCACCTTCAGGACGGTTACTCAGGGTGTGGAGGCAGGAACCACAGGCGTGCGTTGTAGACCGAGCTGCTTTTGATATGGCTATTGCCAATTGGGCTCAGGATAAGGGAGTGGAATATGTTTTAAGTAGCCAGGTCAGGAATGTGGCGGTTGGGGAGGATAGGGTTAGGATTGAGGCAACTCGTCAGGGAGAGAAGTTAAACCTTGACGCCAGAGCGGTAGTTATTGCCACTGGCTTTGGCTCCAGACTGGCTGAGGGGTTGGGTTTGGGCAAGGTTGGCGATTTGGTTATGGGAGCTCAGGCTGAGGTGGAAACCACCGGGGTGGACGAGGTTGAGGTTTATTTTGGTCAGGATATAGCTCCTGGCTTTTTTGCCTGGCTGGTGCCGACCTCATCGCCGAGAGCCCGGGTGGGATTGTTATCGCGCCTTAATCCCGGGCACTATCTGAGGAAGTTAATGTCGTCCCTGTTGGCTCAGGGGAAAATAGTTTCGGCTGAGGCTGAGGTGAGCTATGGCGGGATTCCACTAAAGCCGTTGGCTAGAACCTACGGGCAGAGAGTGATAGTGGTGGGGAGTGCGGCGGGGCAGGTGAAGCCAACCACCGGTGGCGGTATCTACTACGGGCTACTGGGTGCTGACATCGCGGCTAATAATTTGCACCGGGCTCTGGCAAGTGATGCCCTGACGGCTAGGAGTCTGGCTAACTATGAGCGGGAGTGGAAGGTGAGGCTGGGGCGTGAGTTGAAGAGAGGCTACCGGGCTCGGAAATTTTATGAGCGTCTGAGTGACCGGCAGATTGACCGGATATTTGACATAATAAAATCCAGCGGCATTGATGAGGCCTTGCTTAAAGAGGAAGATTTGTCTTTTGACTGGCATGCTGAGGTGATATTGAAATTGTTGGCACATCAGGCAATATCTAAGGCTATTGGGGCGATGAAGATTCCTTTCCGGGCTAATAAGATTGTTTATTGACCTCACCCTCTTAGATTTTTATTAGGTAACCCTATCCCCTTTATCCCCTTCCCCTTATCAAGGGGAAGGGGAAGTTTTTATAGAAGGGGCTCCGCCCCTTAAACCTCTATTTGGGAAGAGATTTTAGAGAGGGGCTTCGCCCCTCTCTTACCTACACTCCCCCTTATTGAGAGTTTTTAGCAAAGGGATTAAAAGGGGCGAATACGGGGTCCCCGCAAAAATTTATTTTTGTGGGGTAAAAAGCCCCTTTAAGAATTTCTCTTCCCTCTCCCCTTCATAAGGGGAGAGGGATAAAGGGTGAGGGGTTGTTAAACAATCTTTTATTGAGGGAAGGGGGTCAGGGGGATAGGTTACTAAGCAATCTCTAATGTTATTTGACCAATGTACGTCTAGAATAGTAAGATTAGACCTAGTCATATTTATATGGGGGTATTCTGAGAGTGAATAGTGATAGCCTGGGTCTGGGTGAAGCCGCTACTCGTTTTCTCGCCAGCTTATCATCTGAAGAAAGAGGCGCCAGCCAGCAGGAGGTATATAGATTTGTTCGCTGGTATGGGTGGGAGCGACCTCTGGGGGGACTTACTGCCCCTGAGGTCGCTAATTATGCGGAGCGGTTATCATTATCGGATACCAATTATATGAAAAAGCTCGAGTTAATTCGAGCTTTTTTGATTTACGCTAAAAAGGAGGGGTGGAGTAAGGCTAATCTGGCCGCCCAGCTTAAGGCTAAGAAGGGAAAGACCTTATGCCGGCATTCGTCCCGGCGGGGTTTGCCCCAGACGGTCTCTTTAACTCAACAGGGCTATGCTGAATTGAAGACTGAGCTTGATACCCTTAAGAACAAGCGTCTTGAGGCTATTGATGAAATGCGCAGGGCGGCGGCAGATAAGGACTTTCGGGAGAATGCGCCTCTGGAGGCAGCGAGGGAGCAGCGTGGACACATAGAAGGTCGGATTGAAAAACTGGAGGGGACTCTAAAGTCAGCGACTATTATTGATAGGGAACAAAAGGCTACCCTTAAGGTAGGCATTGGTAATAGCGTTACCTTGCTTGACCTGGCTTCAGGGGAGGAACTGCACTATACCATAGTCAGTCCCAGGGAGGTAGACCCGACCCAGGGCAAGATTTCCAGTGCTTCACCTATAGGTAGAGCCCTTATTGGTCAAGGTCAGGGAAAAGTAGTCGAGGTAATAGCCCCGGCGGGCAAGTTGCGCTATCAGGTTAAACAGGTCGAGCATTAATTATTACCTGCAGTACTGAACCTCGGCGTGGGGATATACCGCCACCTCGGCATTATCACCGTGAAATTCCTGAAGGGCATGTCGGACATCATCCCATCTATGCATAAACATTACCTTGTCCGATTGTTCAAAATAGCCCCTCCCCGCCAGGTCAGGGTACTCGGTGAAAACAATCAGGTGCTTGACGGATGGGGGAGTGCGCACCTGCAGTGGTTGCTTTGACTCAATCATTTTGCCAAACGGACCCATCAGGTAATGGGTTACCTGCCCCTCGGGGGCATTGGCAATAAGGACGATGTCTCCCCCGGTGCTCTTCACCGAGGGGCAGGCGGTAAGTATGCCCAGGGTAGCCTCGTTCGCCTTGGCAAAGGTATTGGCGATAACAATGTCCTTATCCCTGGCTCGGGGGGTGAGGAAGTGGGTTTTGGCGTCCTCCACGCTGGCAGCATAGGCTTGTTTAGGCGTGCCGGCATAGACTGCCACCGTCTCACCCCAATGGTTAAACAGGGTTTCAATCTTGATGTCCAGACCGGAAAGGGATGCCCCTTCCTCAATATCCTGGTATATCGGGTTGTCCTCGATGACCCCGGCTTCGGTGGTCATCTGCTGCTGGCGCTCCCTGGGTAGCAACTTATAGAGCATGTGGAGAGCGTTGATAGATTCATAGGAGGCTATACCGGGCAGGATGATTTTCCACCCCCCACCAAACCCGCTCATAATGTGCGGCGTGATGGAACCAATGGCAATCTTGAAGTCGCACTTCATTACCTCAGCGTTTAAGTAGACCTTGGTGCCATGGCTGGTGGTGCCCACATAGTCGCAGTTATCAAAAGGATTGTGATTATAGACGGGGAACCTGGCTAGAGTTGCCTCGCCCAGTTTTTTAACAAAATCAAATCGGTTCATTGCCCCGTGACAGCCGAGGGCGGCAATGAAGCGGATTCTATCATCGGCGATGCCGGCTTCTGCCAATTCGTCTATCACGAAGGGGACTATGTCAGCCACCCTGGTCACCCGGGTCATGTCGTCAAAGATGATGACAACCTCTTTTTTACCTTTAGCCAGTTCCCGGATGGGTGGTGAGCCAATGAGATTTTGGGTTACGGCGGCTTTAATCTGGTCGGGGGTCAGGGCGGGGCGGTCATAACCAGCCATGTGACACATCTCAACCTGCCAGCTATCAGGGAGGGGTAGCTCCAGGGCTTTAGTCCCGTGCCAGGCCAGTTGCGGTAGCTTAAGCACATTCATAATCTTATCTCCTCAGTTTTAATCGGGCAGGACTACATTACCGGACCAATGGTAAAGATATTGGGGAAGTTGCCGTAGTTTATCTTTTCCGCCTTGGTCTGTTTCCCCGAAGCTACGGCTAGAATCTCCTTGTACAGGCTCTCTCCGGCTTGGGCAATGCCCGAGCCGACTTTATCGGCTAGCTCAACAAATATATCCATGTGGTCGGGGAGTTGCTTATAGGTAGCCGGATTGCCGGTAATCTTAATGACCGGGATAAGGGGAAAGCCCTGCGGGGCACCCAGCCCGGTGGTGAAAACAATGACCTGAGCCCCGGCGGCGGCCAGACCGGTGAGGAATTCGGGCTCCCGTCCCGGGGTATCAATTATGAACAGCCCTTTGCCTTGAGGGCGTTCTCCATACTCATAGACCTCCTGGATGGGTTTGGTGCCTCCCTTGACTATCGCCCCTAGGGATTTCTCCTCGATGGTGGTCAGTCCTCCGGCAATATTGCCGGCCGTGGGCTGTCCGCCTCTCATATCAAAACCCATAGCTATAACCCGCTTTTCCATGCGCGCCACAATGTCCATAATTTTGTCGGCTACTTGGGGGGTGGCGGCGCGACGGGTAAGAATATGCTCAGCCCCGATAAATTCCGTGGTCTCGCCAAAGACACAGGTGCCACCATTATCAATTAGTAAATCGCAGGCAGACCCGGCGGCTGGGTTTGCCGCCAGCCCCGAGGTAGTATCGGAGGCACCGCACTTCACCCCCAGCATCAATTCCGAGTCGGGGAATTCCTGTCTCTTTATTTTTGATGCCTCAGCCACCATAGCCCGGGCAAGACGGGAGCCCTGAGTCAAGGCGGCGGTAGCGCCTCCCATTTTTAGAATCGCTATTTTTTCCACGGGCTTGCCCGACTCAGCGATACCCTCGGCTATGGCATCCGCCGATACCGCTTCACAGCCCAGACTCACCACCAACACCCCGGCCAGATTGGGGTTCCAGCCCAGGGAGATGAGGGTTCGGGTGGTAATGTCAAGGTCGGGCTTGGTCTGGCAACAGCCCTGACCATGGAGAAAGGGGGCGCAGCCTTTAACCTTTTGTGAGAGCCACCAGGCGACATCGTTAGCACAGCTCACCGTAGATATGATGCCGATGTAATTTCGCGTGCCTACCGAACCGTCCCGACGAGGGTATCCTAGAAAGCTCATTTGACACCTCCGGCTAAATCGCCTCTTCCCCGGGCGCTAGCTACATTGTGGACATGGACATAATCTCCGGGCTGGATGGTGGCGGTGGCTATACCGATAGCCTCACCGTATTTAATTACCGCAGAGCCAGCCTCTATGTTAGCCAGACTGAACTTGTGGCCGAATGGCACCGGGGCGGTCAGCTTTATGGCTATGGTTTTCTCTCCAGTATTCAGTTCTAAAGTATCCCCAGCCTTCAGGTCGGCGAGGGCGGTAGCCACATTATCTTTGGAATTAAGAATGACTGCTTTCTGTTTCAATATAATTACCTCCAGTAAATCCGACTGCTGGGCGAGGACTAGGCACCCTTTTTGGTTATGGTAACCTCTCCCTTTTCCGAATCTACCTTCAACATATCCCCGTTATTCACCAGCTCTACCACATTCTCATTAAACCCGTAAATCATAGGGGTATCGGTAAGCAGTGCCCCGGCTAGAGTAGTCCCCTGACCTCTATTGCAGACAATAGCCTTGGGCGCCTTGCCACTCTTGTAGAGATAATAGTAACCGAAGGTATCCCCGGCGCCGCCTTTGCCGGCAGGACAGACCAGAATCTTCCCTGCCATATTTTTACCCCTGGCTTGATGACCTATCTCAACTATCTCCCCGGTTTCCCAATCGGTACCGCCCCAGAAAGCCACCAGGTCGGTGGTTACCAGTGCTTCGCCTTCTACGGTGGGCAGTTTTTTTATACTGCGTCCTTTAATTTTATTAACACTCATTTACCTATCTCCTTCCTTGCCATTTGCCGGTAATGGCTGCCTGGATGCAATCCTGGATAGTGCCGAACCAGACTCGCCTGGTGGTTTTGGAGGAAAAGCCGGTGTAGAAGAAGGCGGCTTTAATGGAGTCAGTAGCAATAGTGCCGCTAACCTGGGTACCGGAAAAGGCGATGCACATATCCTTGGTTAAGGCAGCCCCTGCCTTCCTGATAACATCGGCGTAGCCCATTTCTTCGGCGGTCTGAAGGTATTGCCAGGTGGTGGATACCACCAGCTTAACATTGGGGTTGACCTTTTTGCCATCCAGGGCTTGGGCAACTTCTTTTAACTCGGGCAGGGTAACATGGGGGCATCCCAGGAACACGTAGTCAACATTCGGGTCAGTGGCGGTGGTGGCGATGGCGTAGGCTTCATCAAGTTCACGCTTGCCGATTTCAAATTCGGCCAGTGGCTTCCTGCCATTCAGGGCAGCCTCTAGGGTAGGTGCTTCCGGGGTTATGCCGACAATGTGCATTATCGCCAGACCTGATTCCACGGCGATGACTGCCAGCAGGTGTTTTAGCTGGGTAAAGGTCAGGTTAGGCGGTAGCCCCACGAAGACAGGCGTCTTCTCCTTGCCTTTACGAGCCGCGGCTAGACTGTAGGCATCCCAGTCGGTGTAAGAGAACTTGGCCGGGTCAATATCTTTACCGGGTCTAATAATTACCTCGGCGAACCTGTTTTCGGTGAGGTGAGCACCAATCTCGGGGTAAACGCCGGTGATGGCTGCTGCCAGGGAAGTAACACCGTCATCGCGCTCGCATCTGGAACCGAACATGGTGTTGTACCACAGGATAGCTATAGATTCAGCGATGCTGACATGCTCCCCCATCTTGGTGGGGTAAATTAAGAAGGGCAGTGCCGTATAGCTGGGGACGACCCCGAGGTTTTCAAAAAACTCGGCGGCGGGGAGCATGATACCGCGCATTTCCTCGATGAGTTCATCGGTGAATTCGATGTCTTTGGCTATAGCCAGGTCAACAAACTTGGGCTCCATGGTGGCTGGTACCTTAAGGCGGGTGATGCCCTCGGTAAGCTCCCCGGTGAGGTCGCGAGCCCACTTGCCCTGTCGGCCGTAGGGGAAGAACATGGTGTCGGGAGGCATAAGGTGAGCATAAACAATTTTGACCATTCTCTTGGCATCTTCAGCCTCTCCCTTGGCCTTGAGAATCTCCATCGCCCTCTGTGTCCCTTTTCCCTCTTCACCGGCGAGCATCCTTTTTTCCTCATCATCAAGATGCATATTACTTACCTCCTCAGAGTTTCACTTTGGTTGTCTTTCCCGCTAGCAGTATCAGAGAAAAGTGTTTCGGGTGCATTATACCCGGTGTTACTTTGATGGTCAGTATACCTAATAGGGCTATTAATTTGCAATTAGCTTGGGTTATATTAGAGTTGTTGACAGTAATATTAGGAAAGGGGGTTGAGAATGGGCGAATTTATACCGTGGAATAGTCAATCTTTGGATGAGTGGGCGAAGAAATATGCTCCAGGTAAGTTCATCAACCTTACTGGACATCAAACCCACTATATAGAAAAGGGAGAAGGTGAGCCAGTGATCCTGTTGCACGGCTTTGGTTCCGATAGCTACTCATGGCATAACAACATAGATACCTTAGCTGCCAAGTTCAAAATCTATGCTCTTGACTTATGGGGTTGTGGTTATAGCACTCGTGAGCTATTGAATTATGGTTATCCGCTCTACGCCCAACAATTGCTCTCCTTTATGAATGCTTTGAATATAGAAAGGGCTTCCCTTATCGGGCAGTCAATGGGTGGTGGTACCATTATCAAATTCACCGCAGAGTATAGAGATAGAGTAAAATCGATTATTCTGGTCTGTGCTGCTGGAATGCCTCATAGACCGGTGCCAACCCAGCAGATAGTGGCTTTACCCGGGTTGGGTGAATTGGTGCTCAGTCTTCCAACCAATCTGATTCGCAAGTTAATCGTTAAGAAGGTTTATCTTTACCGAAAAGAGATCACGCAAGAGTATTTTGACGGTCTTACCTGGTCACAAAAAATCAAAGGAAGTAATGAGGCATTTCTCAGAATCATACGCTTGAAGTTCTTTCATACACTGCGCGATGAAATTCACCATCTGGGAGAAATGGGAGTTCCCACCTTGATTGTCTGGGGATATCATGACAAAGGTATTCCAGTCAGACTTGGACAAGAAATACACCACATCTTAAAGGGCTCGAGAACAGAGGTCTTCGAGAAATCGGCACATGAGCCGCATGACGAAGAACCAGAAAGGTTTAACCGGATTGCTCTTGATTTTCTCTCTTAGCCCTGACATTCCTTATGCCCTCCTTGCCTTCTCCCCCCAGTTTATGATGAACGATTTACCGCTTACCTCCGAGCGGCATGCCCGGGAGTGTCTGGCTGAGGCGAGGGCACACGGACTAAAAAATGTAAGGCTGGGCAATATTCACCTGCTCGGCGATGATTACTAAACGAAATGGGGATGGGACAGATTCAGTCATTTACGGTAGCTTTACAGAGCGCCTTTACCAGGGCTATCAGCGCTCTCTTTACATCAAGGTTCAGGCTTTTATCAGCCTTAATTGCCGGTATTGTATCTGTGATAACCCCTTCTTTACCTGTCACAAGGTAGTCCACAGTTGCTCCCAGTTCTTCAGCCAATTTGACAAGAGAAGGCAAAGAGGGAGCTCGTTTACCTTGCTCCATAGCTGAAATGTGTTGTGGCGTCACCCCAAGAGCTTCCGCCAGCTCTTGCTGGGTAATTTTCAAGATTTGCCTTCTTTCTCTAATTCTTTGTCCTAGGTTCATTTACTTTACCTTTCTATATTATAGTAGAGCAGGAAGTAGATATGGTGAGCAACATCTCAACTATTAGTTGATATTTCCGTTGGCCTATAGTATATTTTCATTTAGGATTTTTTAAAGCGAGAGCTAGTGGTGGACAAGTGGCAAAGTGAGTTTTTGTCTGGTATTACATAGTAGAGGACCTGCTATCAGTTGGCAATAAGAGTTTGGCAAAAGCTTCTAAGGGGCAAAGGGGAGTCAAATGGCACAAGCATATTGTTTAAGGTGTAAGGTCAGGAGGGAAATCAAAAATGCTGAGCGGGTCCCCTTAAAGAACGGTAGGTTAGGATTGAAAGGGGTCTGCCCAGTCTGTGGAGGCAAGGTATTCAGGATTGGTAAGTGGTAGCCCCTGTCGGGGGTTAGATTTACCGTCTGTTTCAGTCCTGGCTCTGGGCTCAGTGAGGAAGGGGCTACGGAGGGGAGGTTATGTTTATGGCAGAAGGTTAAAGGTATAGCTCAGGAGGTGGTTATGAAGCTAGAAACAAAGGTCTTTGAGTTCTGCAATGGGAAGTATGGGAGCTTATCTGAGTTAGCTCGAGCTATGGGAATATCGGTAAGCCAGGTCTGCCGGGTGAGAGAAGGTAAGCGCTCCATAAACCAAAAGTTCATCGTCGGGGCAATAAGAGCCTTTCCCGAATATGAGCTTGGTGACCTTTTTTATGTTGCTCCAAGGGGAAGCCAGAGTGACTGCAGATAACAGGAATGACCTAGGCAAAATGCTCAAACAACGAAGGGTCATAATACCACTGACACTAACGGAGCTTAGTGCTATGTCGGGTGTATCCTCATCACATCTCGGTCGCATAGAAAGAGGAAAGCGCTTTCCATCGGCTTATACTCTGCGCAAGATTGCTAATCCCTTGGGCTTCGATGAGGGTGAACTATTTACCTATGCTGGCTACTTACCCCCACAACCTTCCCCCCTGGTTGAGGGTAAGACACCCATTGGGAGACTGGACCCGTATGTAGCTGAGGTATTATCACGGGAGCCCTTAGAGGTACAGCGCACCGTGCTCCTTATTCTCTTGGCCTTGAAGTGTATGGTCACAGGAATTGCTCAGCGCAATTGATGGCTACCTTCCTCTCCTGAGCTACTTTCTCCAGCTCCTTCACCCTCATCTGGAACTCAGATGCTGTAAGGGAATCTCCTCACGTCCGCCACCACCTCCACACCACGGCTGGTGAGTAGCTCGATAAACTGCTGGGGGGAGAGCGAGAGAGAAAATGTGCTTTCTTTGCCGAATATACTAGCCCTTATTGACGAATCCCATCCATAACTTCTTGGCTAGCTCCTCTATATACCGTCTGTTCTCAAGCTTGTTTTTCCACCTATCGGGTATCGATTCAACACCCAGATATGCTAATGGACGTGATTCCCTTTGGTTCCGTCCGATAGCCTTCTGGCAGGATGAAATAAAAGATATACGCTTGTTGGAGCGTATATCTTCTTAGCTATATCTTCGCAGTCCAAAGGTGCTTTATTTACGCTTTGGCTTCAGCTTTTTGCTCCTTTTTGAGCAGGGCCTCCCGTCGTGTCGCCAGCTTAGCCAGTTTCTGCTGGAGGGCATCCTCCATCATTTGACCAAACTCGCAGGTGTCACACTGGAAGAGGCGGGTGCAAATCCGGTATGAGACATCGCCCTTAAGGGCATAGCGGCAGAGCCTCTGATTTCCAGGTAGTGCCTTAAATCTTTCCAGTGCGGCATCAAGCTCTGGAGCTTCACCACTAGCCATCTTCTCCTGCATCGTCTGGTCAAACTCGCAGGTGAGACAGTTGTAGTCATTGGTGCAGATGCGGTAAGAAACCATCCCCAGCTTCATCCACAGGCACTCCTTTGGCTTGGCTTCCTCAGCGACAGGAGCCGCTTCCCCTTCAACTACCCCCTCAACCTTGGGCTTGGTTAGTGCTTCATGGGTCTTTCGTATCCAGACACGGGTCTCAATGCTGCCCGGAGCCACGGCGATGACAGCCTCAAACTCCTTAAGAGCCTCCCGGTAGTTACAAGCCTCAAAGTGAGCCTTGCCTTGCTTGAGGTGAACCGGGATTTCCTCCGGAGCTACGGCTATGACCTCCTCAACCTTAGCCTCCTCTACTACAGGTGGTTCAGCCACAGCTTCTTCAGTAACAGCCTTTGGTCTTATCTCTACCTGAACCGGTCCCAGAGTGCCCTGGATTAATTTTTCCAGGTCATCAAGGTCGAAGGGTTTGGGTAGATAATCAATAGCCCCCTCCTTCATCGCCTCTACCGCTGTCGGCACCGAAGGATAAGCGGTGATAATGATTCCCTTAAGCTGCGGTCTTTTCTCCTTGGCCTCTCTTAGTACCTCAATCCCGTCCTTTCCCGGCAACCTCAGGTCAAGGATGACAACACCAAAGTCCCGCTCGGCAATAGTTTTTAACGCTTCCTCTCCTTCCTCAGCAGTCTCCACGTGATAACCGCTGTCAGTCAGCCAATCTCGGAGAGACTCTCTCATAATGACTTCATCCTCTACTATCAATATCGGTTTCATCTTTCCACCTCCTCCTATTTTCTCTTCCTTTAGGACTGCCTGCTTTTCCATTTCTATCACCTCCACCCTATTTAGATGCAATTTTCTTGCCAAAAGAAAAGGCTATCTTGAATGGTCAGGATAGCCTAAATGTTTGCTTTAAGCGGAAGTTTTAATTGTAAAAGAGTTAGTCAGTTACTGTCTATTTTATTTACATCTAATCCATATGCCCTAACCTTGTTGTAAAGCGTCATTCTGGAAATCCCCATGATTCTAGCCGCTTTACTATAGTTTCCACCGGTTTCGTTGAGTATATTCAGGATATGGTTTTTCTCGATTTCTTCCAGGCTTTTCCCTGATGGAGATGAGTGAGCCAATGTTAAGCTTTCCTGGGGCAGGTCAGTAATCTCAATATAAGAATTTTTGGCTAAGATGACCGCCCTTTCAACAGCATTTTCCAGTTCTCGGACATTACCCGGCCACTCATATTTCAAAAGAAAATCAGTAGCCTCGGCAGAGAAGCTGGTAATCTCCTTTTGATTTTCCACAGCAAACTTTTTTAGGAAGTGCTGGGCTAAGAGGAGAATATCCTCCTTCCTCTCTCTCAACGGTGGCAATTCAATAGTAACCACGTTGAGTCGGTAGTAAAGGTCCTCCCGAAACTGCTCATTGGCTATGGCTCTTTTTATGTCCTTATTGGTCGCTGAGATGACCCTTACATCGACCTTAACTAGCTCATTGCCGCCAACTCTGGTGAATTCCTTCTCCTCCAAGACTCGGAGCAGGTGAACCTGGATATTGGCACTCATCTCACCAATCTCATCCAGGAAGAGGGAGCCTTTGTTAGCGATTTCAAATTTCCCCCTCCGTTGAGCATGAGCCCCGGTAAAGGAGCCCTTCTCATGTCCGAATAGCTCACTCTCAAGGAGAGTCTCCGGCAAAGCAGCGCAACTGACGGCGATAAACGGCTTATCCTTACGGTAGCTCTGGGAGTGGATGGCTCGGGCGACAAGTTCCTTACCGGTACCACTCTCACCAACAATCAACACCGTAGCATTACTCTTGGCGACGACCTTAATTACCTCGATTACCTGCTGCATCTTGGGGCTCTTGGCAATGATATTCTGGAATTGGTAGCGCTCCTCTAATTTCTGGTGCAGGGAAATGTTCTCCTCGATTAGCCGTTGATGTTCCACCAGTTTCTCAATCAACAGCTCTACCTTTTCCGGGCAGAAGGGCTTCTCGATGTAGTCATAGGCGCCTTCCCTCATGGCAGTAATAGCCGTGGGGATACTGCCATAGGCAGTGATGATGACCACCTCAATGCTGGGCGATATTTCCCTGGCTCTCTTTAGTAGTTCAATCCCGTCCATCCCGGGCATTACCAAATCAACAATAGCGACGGCTGGTTTCTCCTTTTGGATAATCTCCAGAGCCTGGGGACCGTTCTCTGCGGTAAGCACTAGGTGCCCGACATCGCTGAGCCAGTCACGGAGCGACTCGCGGATAATGACTTCATCATCAACCACTAGGATTTTAGCCTTTTTCTTCATGTTCTTCATGGTGCAATGGTAGATAGATGGTAAAGGTAGTACCCTCCCCCTCCTTACTTTGCACTCCTATTCTACCTTTATGGCGCTGGATAATTCCATAGGCCACCGCCAGACCCAGACCTACCCCCTTTCCCTTTCCCTTAGTGGTGAAGAAGGGGGTGAACAGCTTGCGCATATTTTCCTGAGAAATGCCACAACCGGTATCCTGAACCTCTATCTTGAGCTGACTATCGTTAGCGACTGAGGTGCGGAGGGTTAGCATGCCGCCTTCAGACATTGCCTGGATAGCATTCATAATAAGGTTGGCACAGACCTGTTGAAGCTGGTCAAAGTCAGCCATGGGCTCAGGCAAGGAGGGGTTGAGCTCTTTTATTATCTGGATATGCTGTAGCTTAGCTGAATGAGCCGCGAGGTCAAGGGCTCGGTTAATGACCTCGTTGAGGTTCACCTCCCTGAGGGTTGGGGGCGACTGTCGGGCGAAATCCAGAAGGCCTCGGATTAACCTGGTGCTGCGAGTGAGTTCCGGTTCCATTTTCGATAGGTAGTCAAGAGCAACCTCTTTGGAGAATTTGTCACCAGCTATCTTTTTAGCCAACAATTGGGTATAGACGAGGACGCCAGCCAGAGGATTATTAACCTCATGAGCAATAGAGGCTGCCATCTGACCCAGAGAGGTCAGTTTCTCAGCCTGGATTAGTTGCTCCTGGCTTTCTCTCAGCCGCTGGTCATATTCGCTAAGCTCCTGGTAGGCTGTGCTCAGTTCAGCGCGAGCCTTTCTTTCCCTTTCAATTCGATTAAGCTGTGTCGCTATTAACAGAGTGACAAAAGTGGCCAAGGCGACAAGGAGAAGTGGCCTGAGTAGTGGGTCGGGATAGGGGGAGAATAGCAGGGCACGTGGCAACACCACGCCGAGAAAAACGAAGGAAGCGATTAGGCTTCCCCGAACCCTGAATACCAGCGCCGCGTAGATTATAGGAATGAAAAATAATGTTCGATGCAGGTCATGGACACTAGTAAAAAAGCTGTAATTAAATGGTGGCACGCTAACCAGGGGGGTCTGGTCTATATAGTAAATGACCGTGCCAAGTGCCATTAGAGCCGTGATTATCCACAAGTGAGGGCTTCGCACACCCCTGGTGTCGCTCTGTGGCAACCATTCCGCAACTCTGGTTACTATGCTTTCTTCCCAGCGCTGCAGGGTGCTTTTTAGGGTAGGTTTGGTTGTTATAGTCTCTTCCATTAAGAACCTTACTCAACTATTTATCTTCTGGCCTTTTCCCGTGGTGCCGGGGTAGGCGGATGGTGAAGGTAGTACCCTCTCCCTCCTTACTTTGCACTTCTATCTTGCCGTGATGGCGCTGGATAATTCCATAGGCCACCGCCAGACCCAGACCTACCCCCTTTCCCTTTCCCTTAGTGGTGAAGAAGGGGGTGAACAGCTTGCGCATATTTTCCTGAGAAATGCCACAACCGGTATCCTGAACCTCTATCTTGAGCTGACTATCGTTAGCGACTGAGGTGCGGAGGGTTAGCATGCCGCCTTCAGACATTGCCTGGATAGCATTCATAATAAGGTTGGCACAGACCTGTTGAAGCTGGTCAAAGTCAGCCATGGGCTCAGGCAAGGAGGGGTTGAGCTCTTTTATTATCTGGATATGCTGTAGCTTAGCTGAATGAGCCGCGAGGTCAAGGGCTCGGTTAATGACCTCGTTGAGGTTCACCTCCCTGAGGGTTGGGGGCGACTGTCGGGCGAAATCCAGAAGGCCTCGGATTAACCTGGTGCTGCGAGTGAGTTCCGGTTCCATTTTCGATAGGTAGTCAAGAGCAACCTCTTTGGAGAATTTGTCACCAGCTATCTTTTTAGCCAACAATTGGGTATAGACGAGGACGCCAGCCAGAGGATTATTAACCTCATGAGCAATAGAGGCTGCCATCTGACCCAGAGAGGTCAGTTTCTCAGCTTGGATTAACTCTTCTTGAGTAGTCCTCAACTTCTCAAGCACGTACGGCCAGCACATTTCAGTCTCAGCTAGACCCTGACAGACAGCGACTGCCAGCTCTCGGCAACCGCTATAGCCACAAGCACCACAATTCATTCGGTAGTGGGGGTCCACCCTGCCAATTTTCTTTAAAACCCGTTGAACATCTTCCTCATTGGGCGTCGGCAGGCCGACACCTCGGTGGGTAAATTTGCGGTTGAGGTCAATGCTAGCATACTCCTTTATGTCCCTCTCGGTCTGAGTCGGGTCTGACTGGCTTAGAGTATAATTGCTGATTATTTCCCTTCGTTTAAAAATGCTTAGGTCATTATCAATGACCGGCCCGTCAATACAGCCTTCACAGAAACATAGGCTGATGAACCTGGCAGTGATATTGCCTTCGGCAAACTCCCGAACGATATTCAGCGTATAGTCCCGGCCACAGGCATTGATAATTTCATTGGCTATGATGTCATCGGAAAGTCCGGCTATCTTGAGCAGTCCCCCGGTTATGGCGAACAGGCGACCCAGGTTGGGCTTAGGCCCCGAGAATTGACCTTCTTCCTCAGTTTCGGGATTGATACCTTTAGCGGCGAACATCTCCTTCATCTCAGCAAAGGTCAGGACGGCGTCCACCACCCCGGCAACATTCTCATCCTTAGCCTCAGCTTTCTTAGCCACGCAAGGACCAATGAAGACCACCTTAGCCTGCGGATTATACTGCCGTTTAATCACTCTACCCATAGCTATCATGGGGGAAGCAGTGGGTGCCAGATTATCGATGAGCTGGGGATAGTGCTTCTCAATGTAGGACACTACTGCGGGACAGGTAGATGAGAGGATAGGTTTATCACTGTTTTCCTTTATAAGGCGGGCATATTCACGGCAGACGAGCTCGGCACCGAAGGAATCCTCCATCACCTCACTAAACCCCAGTTTTTTCAGGGCGGTTACCAACCGCCTCGGGCGAACTTCGGGAAAGGCGGCGGGAAATGGAGATGAAAGCATAGCAATTACCGGTTCCTCCCCTCCCAGTAGTTGCCAAACTATTCCTGTGTCGCTCTCTGCTAGCTTTGCTTTTGCCATGCAGATCTGGACGCAGATGCCGCAGGCGATACAGCGTTCCTTTATCACTTCAGCCAAGCCCTCTCTTACCCTGATTGCCTTAGCTGGGCAGTTACGTATGCAGGTATAGCATCCTTTGCACTTTTCTCGCTCGGTGTAAACAACACTCATCTTGTCTGCCTCCTCTGGATAGGATGCCGTTTTCCGTGGGCTGCAGGAAACTTAAGTTCCTTCCTCAAGTTGGCTACCGAGCGCCGGGAGATGGCCACGCCAAATTTCTCCCAGAGCTTGGTCCGTATTGCCTCGTCTGAGGAAAGTCCATTATCGGTTTCAAGGAGCTGCCTGAGCAGTTCCTTCCTGAACCTCTTTGGCCTGGGGAAGAAGTATTTTAGAGGGACTTCTCTACCCCAGGGGGTGTCTATACTTTTGCTTCTTATAGCACGACTGACTGAGCTCGGAGCCAGTCCAATTTTTTCGGCTAGCTCCTTTTGACTGAAGGATAAAAGAGACTTCAAATCACCAGACTCTAGGTAGAGTGCCTGCTTGTCAATAATATTTTGCAGTATCTGAGTTAGTGTATCCTTACGGCTATTGATTAGTTCCAGCCTCTTGAATAACTGTCTGGCTTCCTTGATTTCAGTTTCGGTGAACGCACCTGCCGTTCTTAACTCCTCAAATCTTTCATAATTAATCGCATACCGACCTCGGGCGAAAGAAGCTGAAAAATAGCCGATAATAAAACCCTTCTCATCCTTCTCCACCGAGGCAACCTTGGAATAGTGAATGTCGCCTGAGGTGACATTAGAGGGATGATAAAACTCACTCATAATAGAGAATTCATCAATAAGGTTGTTTATCGTCTGAACCTCGGCGACCTCCAGGTCGCACTCTCTGGCGATTTGTTCCAGGGTCATCGCTGGTTCGGAGAACAGGAAATACTGTTTGAATTTCTCCAGCCCTAGTTTCTGTATTTGACGGACGATATACTCTTTGTTCAGCAGAAGAGATTCAACATCCACAGAGCCTGTATCGGCTGCTATCTCTTCTTTGAGTTGATAAAAACCAGAGGAAATATCAGTTCTGGGAAATCTCTGATGGCAGATTAGCTTTTCTCTCTGGTATAGCCTTCGGAAAAGGGGACCCTGCTCCATCTCGGTGATTAGCCTGTTAAACTCATCCTCAGGCATCTCCAGCAGGTTAGCCTGTTCCATCCGGAGGATTTGTGTTAGCTCCTGCCGCATCTGCAAGGACTGGATTTGTTCCATGGTTAACCCGACTTCCTTTGGTTTAAAGCTTATACCAGCATCCCCTCGATTTCAGCCATAATCTGCTCAGTGGTAAACTGCTTAATGGTAATGGCATCAATAGGGCAGGCAGCACTACATACACCGCATCGCTTACACTTAATGTCATCTATAACTGATACCAGCCCGTTACTAGATTTTACCAGTTTGGCGGCATCATAGCTACATACCGCGACACAAATTCCACACCCACTACATATATCTTGGTTGACTTCAATTGGTGGTATCTCAGGCTGAAGTTCCAGGGCGACACAGGCTTTACAGCTTTTACATGGGCCACAGCACAGACACCTTCTGGCCTCTTTCACCGCCTCTTCCAGGGTGAAACCTTTTTCAAACAGTTCAAAGTTTAACCGCTCTTCCAGCAGTACCCATTCCGACTCAGGCTGAGGCTTGTAATCCATAAGCTTGGGAATGGCAGCATCTTCATACTCCTTTTCTCTGCCTGCTTGCAGGTCCTCACCCCTCAGGTAGCGGTCTATAGACTCGGCGGCTATCATTCCGTCTCTCATTGCGTTTGCGGCGAGACCTATCCGCCTGACATCGCCGCCAACGAAAACTCCTTCTTGGCGATTGCTCATAAGAGTAAGCCGGTCAATATCAGTCCTGCCTCTCTCATCCAGCAAGCCCTCCTGCTGGAAAAATGTCCGCTCCGAACCCTGCCCTATGGTGATAAGCAGTACATCACCCTCAAGATATATGACATCATTTCGGTCAAACCTGGGATTGAATCCGCTTTCATCAAAGACCGATGTGCATCGGGGACATTTTATTTTGTTGAATTTTCCATCCTCTCCGATTATCTCTTCTACACCTCGGCAATAGTCTATTTTTATGCCTTCTTCTTTAGCACCTTCTATCTCTTCTACATCGGCTGGAATCCCGTCCTTGGCTAATTTATTTTCACATTCCAGGCAGACAAGGGAAACTTCGGCACCGAGCCGCCGGGCGGTTCTGGCCACATCAAAGGCCACATTGCCCCCGCCCACTACAATTACCCTCTTACCCTCAAAGAGCCGGCGAAGGAGCTGATGAGAAACCCTACCTTGGTTCACATCAATGAGGAGATATAACCCGAAGGCAACCCCGTCCAGATCGGCTCCGGCTACTGGTTTCCCATCAAAGGTGAGCGGCCGGGGAGAAGGGGTGCCGGTAGCAATGAATATAGCTCGGTAGCCTTCATTCTTGAGGTCATCCAACGTTTTTTCACCGTTGCCCATTTTCACTCCGAATTCAACATCAGTATGGGCAATCCTTACCAGACTATTTAAAGTAGTATCCACAATGTCTCTGGGAAGACGATATTGAGGGATGTATCTCAAAGCTCCCCCTAACTGGGGACTCCTTTCCAGGATAGTCGCTTGATAGCCGTTTTTACTCAGCATGTAAGCACACATCAACCCCGCCGGTCCCCCACCAATCACAGCCACCTTTTCCTGGGTAGGTTGGGGAAATGGGGGCTTGGTTTCCAGATATGGAAGGTAAAAATCGGTGAGGAATCGTTTGAGCATCTTTCGTCTTATGGCTCCGGTCTCGTCTTTGTAATTGCACTCCTTCTCACAGAGCCCGCAAATATAGCTGCATACCGTGAATAGAGGGTTCTTCTCATAAATTTCATCACCTATCTTTATTATCTGGCTGGAAGCCTCCTCGGCATCCAGAGGAAGCAGCGCAATCATAGCATTAGTGCGCTGAATGTCCTCTCCAATAGGACAGGCTATCTGACAAGGAGGCAAGCATATTTTCCCCGTAGCCTCATCAATCACTTCCTCAACCCGTGTCCGTTCTTCTGCCTCCGTTACCTCCTCTGCTACAGGCGGTTCGGCTATAGCTGTCTCAGGGGCGGCCTTTGGTCTTATCTCTACCTGCACCGGTCCCAGAGTTTCCCGGATTAATTTCTCCAGGTCATCAAGGTCGAAGGGTTTGGGTAGATAATCGATAGCCCCCTCCTTCATTGCCTCTACCGCTGTCGGCACTGAAGGATAAGCGGTGATAATGATTCCCTTGAGCTGCGGTCTTTTCGCTCTAGCCTCTCGTAATACCTCAATCCCGTCCTTTCCCGGCAACCTCAGGTCAAGGACGACAACACCAAAGTCCCGCTCGGCGATAGCTTCTAACGCTTCCTCTCCCTCCCCGGCAGTCTCCACCTGATAACCGCCGTCAGTCAGCCAGTCTTGGAGAGACTCTCTCATAACAGCTTCGTCATCTACTATCAATATCGGTTTCATCTTTTTACCTCCTTGGGCAAGATTTTATCCAGACCGGCAAATTGTTTTATAGTAAGCCTTTGTTGCCATTTCCTCCTGATTGAAGGGAATAGCCACTAAACGGACAGATACCCGGGATGAAGTTACCAACTTATCAGTTACCATATCAGTAACTACCGGGGTCATTGGCTTCATCTTGCCGGTGTCCCTCTCACTGGAAGTAGTCATGTCTTTCACCTCAATGGCGAAGACGATAATGTGTTAAGGCAAGGCTGTTCCCGGGCAGGTGGCAATTCTGAGAATGCCCGGAGCTGCGGTTGCAATTAGGTAGAACTTCTAAACCAGCCTTTAATCTCAATATTTGACCCCCACCTCTCCCCCTCTATAGTAATTGTAGCAACAAAGCGTGTTGTGTGCAACTTGTTGCCAGCTGGAGTTACCGGTATGTCTGTAGATAAAAAACATGATTGCCTACTGGCTATCAGAAAAGTAGAGGACAAGATTAGAAATGATACTAAAAAATGATAAAATATTGACAAAGTAGCAAAAGTGGTATAATAATAACTACTATAGTCAAATTTAAACGGCTAGAAAGGCACAAAGAGACTTCAGCTTAGCCTTTTGCCTTTCCCACAGTACGTAACTTTTTCGCGGAAGGAGGCAGAGCCATAACTAGGTAGGACTAAAGTCATGCCTAGTGGGGGTACTAAAAGGGCATTTACTCAGCGGACTGAATATATTAGGGTATACCTGAATAATGTTGGAGGGCTCTGGGTATGCCGGTAAGAGTAAATGGTCAAACCTATTATAGAACTGCCGATGTTTACCGGATAATCGGAGTGAGTAGAACTACTTTCTTTCGCTGGCTCAAGGAAGGCGTCCTCCAAGAAGCTAGACACCGGGATAGGAGAGGATGGAGGCTATTCACTCAAGATGAAGTAAATAGGTTTGAGATAGAGGCCAACCGGGTCATTGAAAGTAACTAATCGGTGTTATCTTATCCTCAAGCTGATAAGGCAAGTTATTGACAAACGGCGATTTTGGGCTACAAGATAGCTAAGTGGCATTATAATCTGATTTCAGGATGTGGGAAATGGAAAACAGTGGCAAAACTAAGAAACAACTAATATGTGAACTGGAGGAAATCCGCCGACGCGTTGTTGAATTTGAAGGCTCAGCGACCACAGACAAACGGACGAAGGAAGACGAGAAGTATATGCGTGACCTGGCATTTTTGTCCAGGACATCAATAGGTTTTCTTGAGCTTTCGCCTGAAGAGGATATCTACGAATTCATAGGAAGACAGTTAAGGGAGCTTGTTGGCAACTCTATTATCTTGGTGAATTCGTTCGAGGGGGCGACTGATAATGTCTGCGTACGCGCGGTCTTGGGGGTAGGCGGAAAGATGGGGAGTGCTGTTAGGATCTTGGGAAAGCACCCGGTTGGGATGTCTCTCATGATAGACGACGAAGCGAGGCTCGGCCTCGGTAGTGGTAAGCTAGAGAAGGTCCCCGGAGGCTTGTACGAATTTTCCTTTAGGAGAATACCAAGGACCGTCTGCCGTGCGATTGAAAAACTGCTCGATTTGGGCGACATATATGCTATGGGTTTTGTCTGGAAAGGAGAACTGTTTGGCAGTGCCAGTATCCTTACCCGCAAGGGAACCCAGTTGGGAGAAGAAAGCCTTATAGAGACATTTATAAAGCTGGCATCGGTAGCGTTGCAACGCCGGCAGGTGGAACAGGCGCTGCAAAAGGCTCACGACGAATTAGAAATACGGGTTGAGGAACGGACTAGCCAGCTTGCAAAAATCAACGAACAGTTGCGTGCTGAAATCACCGAGCGCAAGCAGGCGGAGGAGGCGCTGCGGGAGAGTGAGGAGAAATACCGAACCTTCTTCAGAACATCGAGGGATTGCGTTTTCATTACTTCCAAAGATGGTAGATGGATAGACTTCAATGATGCTACTGTGGAGCTTCTTGGCTATGAAAATAGCAACGAATTAAGAAAGGTTAGAATACTAGAACTATATGAAAAACCGGAGGAAAGGGAAAGGATTACCCAAGCAATTGAGCAACAAGGCTTTGCTAAAGGTTTAGCTGTCGATTTCCGGAAGAAAGATGGCAGTATCATCAACATTCTTATCACAGCGGTTGTAGACAAGGATGAAAGCGGGAACGTAATAGGTTATCAGGGAACATTTACCGACATCACCGAGCGCAAGCAGATAGAGGAAGAATTAAGGAAGAGTAGGGCACAACTGCAGACACTGCTTGACAGTTCGCCAGACGTGATACGACAGGTGGACAGAAACTTGAAGATTGTCTGGGCAAACAAAGCTGCCCTTACCCGCAGTCCTGATGCAGTAGGGCAGCCCTGCTATAAAGCCTATGCGTTGAGGGATGAACCCTGCGAAGGTTGCCCTACTATAAAGGCTATGAAGACCGGGCAAATTGAAACGGATGTTGTTTATCGACCTGTCGCGGCAGGCACTCAGGGTGAAAGCTATTGGGAGGCTATTGGAGCCCCGCTAAAGGAGAGCGACGGTACGATTATCGGCGCTATTCAGGTACTGAGGAATGTTACCGAGCGCAAGCAGGCGGAGGAGGCGCTGAGAAGGACTGAACAGGAAAAAACCGCCATTCTCGATAGCATGAGCGAGCTAGTGGTATTTCAGGATATGGAGCATCGGCTGATATGGGCGAATAGAGCTGCGGGTGAATCGGTAGACACGCCGCCTGCACAATTGGTGGGGCGCTATTGCTATGAGGTCTGGCATCAGCGTAGTGAGCCTTGCGTAGGGTGCCCCATTGCCAAGGCCATTGAAACCGACCAACCCCAGCAAGGGGAACTGACTACCCCCGACGGGAGAATGTGGTCTGTACGAGGTTATCCGGTTCGAGATGTAAACGGCGATATTATAGGCATTGTGGAGAGCGTGCTGGATATCACCGAGCGCAAGCAGGCTGAGGAGCACGCGCAGTTCCTTGCCAATGTGCTAGAGAGTTCTTCACAGCCGTTCGCTGTAGGTTACTCTGATGGACGGCTAAGGACTTTCAATACTGCTTACTGTGAACTGCTAGGCTACAGTAGGGGGGAGCTGCATGAACTTAAGTGGGATGTGGAACTCACGCCTCCTGAGTGGCGCGAGGTCGTGGCCAAGGCGGCGGAGGAAATAATTCGTACCCGACAACCACAGCGCTTTGAGAAAGAATACATCCGCAAGGACGGTTCCCTGGTTCCGGTGGAAGTTTTCACAACCCCGATTTTCGATAGCAAAGGAGATTTAGAATACTTCTTTTCATTCTTTACCGACATCACCGAACGCAGGCAGGCGGAGGAGGCACTACGGGAGAGCGAGCAGAGATACAGAACCACATTTGAACATACCGGGACTGCTATGGCAATTATTGAAGAGGACACTACAATCTCTCTAGCTAACCATCGATTCGAGTTATTGAGCGGGTATTCCAGAGAGGAAATCGAAGGTAAAAAGAGATGGACGGAATTTGTTCACCAAGAAGACCTGGAACGGATGAAACAGTATCATGTCAAGAGGAGGGAACCAGGGGGAGAAGCGGTACCTACCCATTATGAGTTTCGTTTCCTTGATAAGGAAGGAAATATAAAAGACATATTTCTGATAGTAGAGGTTATTCCAAGAACAAAAAAGAGCATTACCTCATTAATGGACATCACCGAACGCAAGCGGGCGGAGGAGACGTTACGGGGGAGCGAGGAAAAGTATAGAAGCCTGGTTAGCAACGTTAAATTGGGGGTATTTAGAAACACACCAGAACCCGTCGGCAGGTTCCTGGAAGTAAATCCGGCTATGGAAAAGATTACCGGCTACCGCCGGAAAGAGTTGCTGCAGATGAATGTTTCTGACCTGTATGTGCATCCAGAGGAAAGAGAACGAGTTCTTGAGGAAATAGCTTCGGGTAAAGGGAAGGTAGCCAAGGAGCTACGCTTCAGGAAAAAGGATGGAACTGAAATAGTGGTACTGAGTACAAAAGTTGTGGTGAGAGACGATGCCGGCAAGATTCTATACTTTGATGGAATTCTGGAGGACATCACCGAGCGCAAGCAGGCGGAGGCGCGAATCGTACATCTTACCAATATGCTCAGGGCGCTCAGGAGTATCAATCAGCTTATTGCTCATGAGAAGGATAAAGGGCGCCTGATTCAGCAGAGCTGTAACATCCTGGTTGAGGCTCGCGGCTACTCAATTGCCTGGATGCTGCTCCTGGATGAAGATGGAAACTACATCTCAGCGGCGGGTTCTGGCGCTGAAAAAAGTTTCCCAATTCTCCTTGAGCAGATGAAGCGAGGTGAATACCCGCCGTGTGTCCGTGAAGTACTGGCGCAAGAGCCGCCTTTTACCGCCTGCGATGATGTTAAGAGACAACATATAGAGTGTGTGCTGGCTGACTGCTTTATGGGCGGCGGGGTTGGCTTTGTGAATCAGTTGGAGTACGAAGGTAGAGTCTACGGGATAGTATGCGTTTCTGTTTCACCCGAGATGGCTCAGGATGAGGAAGAGCACGAGTTGTTCCGGGAACTAGCCACTGATGTCGCCTACGCTCTGGCTAGTGCTGAAGGGGAGGAGGAGTTAAAGCGGGTGGAGGAGAAATTACGGGAGGCAGAAGCCTTCAAGGAGCTTGACCGGCTGCGGTCTGAGCTAGTGGCTAACATTTCTCATGAACTGCGCACCCCGCTGGCTTCCATCAAGGGCTTTGCTACCACACTGCTTCAGCCTGATGTCAAGTGGAGTGAGGAGGAACAGAGGGACTTCCTTCAGTCTATTGACCAGGAGACTGACCGGCTCACCAGCTTAATCAGTGACCTGCTGGATATGTCACGCCTTGATGTTGGGGCATTGAAGTTAGAGAAAGGTGACTACCGGATTTCTGAGATACTGGACTCAGTTAGCGATAGGCTGGCTAGCCTCACCGAGCACCATCAACTAGAGGTGATAGTCCCGGCAGAGTTACCTGCCGTATTTGTTGACGAAATGCGCATCGGGCAGGTCATAACCAACATGGTGGAAAATGCAACCAAGTTCTCCAGCAAGGACAGCCCAATCACAATTGAGGCGCAGCTTGCCGGGGACCAGATTATTATTAGTGTTACCGACAGGGGTCAGGGCATCCCTCCTGAGCTTCTGGACAGGGTGTTTGACCGCTTCTATCAGACTGAGAGTGTTGTTACCGGTCGGAAAAGCGGGACTGGCTTGGGGCTATCCATCTGTCAGGGCATCATGAAGGCTCACGGTGGGAGAATCTGGGTGGAGAGCAAGCTGGGGGAGGGCTCAAAGTTTAGCTTAAACTTGCCGGTGAGCCAAAGTGAGGGGCAGGATGGCTAAGATTCTGGTTATTGATGACGAGCTGAACCTCCAGAAGCTGGTGAAGGCTAACCTAACCGCCAGAGGATACCAGGTGGCTGTCGCCGCTGACGGTGAGAAGGGATTAGCGCTGGCACAGCTCGAACGCCCCGATTTAATTTTCCTTGACCTGATGCTGCCGGGTAGGTCAGGCTGGGATGTTCTCATGGTTCTCAAGACTACCCCAAAGTTTCGGAAAATACCGGTGATTATCATGACTGCCGTGGTGCCGGAGGGTGGGGAGTACAAAATTCGCAGTATGAGAGCTGCTGGCTATCTGGTTAAGCCTTTCGGCGTTGATGAATTGTTGCGTCAGGTTGAGCAAGTCCTGGGGAAGTAGGGTAAAGTGCGCCGCCCTCGTATTCTCATTGTTGATGACGACCCGGTAATAAGAAAATTCGTCCGCGCTAACCTGGAAGCCAGGGATTACCAGACCCTTATGGCGGTGGATGGTGCTGAAGCCCTCGAGATTATTGAAAGAGAACTGCCTGACCTCTTGATTCTGGATATAATGATGCCCGGGATAGACGGCTTTGAGGTCTGCCGCCGACTCCGTGAGTGGTCGCAAATCCCGATTATCATGCTCAGTGCCCGGGGTGATGTAGCCGACAAGGTAGAATGCCTGAACCTCGGTGCCGATGACTATCTCACCAAGCCATTTGGGGTGGAGGAGCTGATAGCTCGGGTCAGGGCGGTGTTTCGCCGCACCGAGGCGGCTCATGCTATACCGGCTCGACCTTCCTTTACCTGCGATAACATCGAGATTAACTTTTCTCAAAGACGGATAACTGTTGCCAGCCGTGAGGTCAGATTGACACCTACCGAATATAATCTCCTCCAGGAACTGGTACTTAACGCGAATAAGGTTCTTACCCATAGCATGCTGCTAGGCAAGCTCTGGGGACCAGAGTACGGAGTGGAAAAGGAGTATCTTCGTGTTTTCATAGGTCGTCTGCGGAAGGAACTGGAACCCGACCCAGAAAGTCCAAAGTATATCATCACTATTCCTGGCGTGGGCTATCAGTTTAAAGCTGTGGCAAAACGCGAATAGCTCATAGCAAGTAAAGCCATCAGTGGGGCACTCTTTTTCGGGTGCCTTTTTTATTGCCCCAAAAATGTTTACGGAATGTTTATAACTCCCCACGGATTTTTATGCTTTGTTTCTCATCTTGGCTGTATGCTGAAAGCAGGAGAAAAGCAGAGGTCTAGCAATGAGAAACAAGCAATTCATAATAATCTTCACCCTCTTGGTCCTGGTTGTTTCTGGACTATTCCTGAACAATCATTCACCGGTATACGCTGATTCAGGAGCTACCGGGGAAGTTGTGGTTGCGAAACCAATTGAACCGCGCGAATTTACCTCGCTTGAGGAACTTAAGTCCTGGCTGGCTGAGGATGACACTAATGAGTGCATTCACCTGGTGGCGGGAGAGGACGGCGTCTGCCCGCTGGATGTTAAGTACGATTGTGATGATTATGCTCTTCAATTGCAGCGCCAAGCCGCCAGAAGCGGGTTCCTAATGTCGGTCGCCATAATTGAGGAGCGAGGCAAGCCACACATGATAAATCTGGCTTGTATCGGCAATGACATTTGCTACATTGAGCCCCAGACAGATGAAGTTTGGTTTTACTGCCACAGGGATTGAGGTTGGAGAGAAGGGGTGTAGGCGGAGAGGAAATGAAAAAGGAGAAAGGGAGGAACAGGAAAGAGAACATCCTGATAGTTAACGATGGTGAGAACACCGGTAGAAGCTTGCCGCTCATATTGGGACGGAAGGGCTATGAGAGGCAGCACCTTGTAATCGAGAACGGCAGGCAGTACCAGAAGGCTCAGCGAGAACTGGCTGAGCGCAAGCGGGCAGAGCGGGAACTTCAGGAAAAGAATGCACAACTGATGGCGCAACAGCGAGAACTTATGGAGAAAATCAGGGAGCTGGCAGCAGATAGCCGGGCTAAGTCCGAGTTTCTAGCCAGTATGTCTCACGAGCTACGTACCCCGCTTAACGCCATTATTGGCTTTTCTAAGCTGATGCTGGATGGCGTCCCCGGTGACATCAATGACGGACAGAGGCGGTGTCTCAGCGGCATCTTGGGTAGTGGTCAGCACCTGCTGAACCTGATTAACAAGGTCATTGACCTGACTAAGGGAGAAGCGGGGAAGACGGAACTCAAACTGGAGAATCTGAATCTGACTGATGTTATCGACGAGGTGATACAAACCGTGAGACCTATGCTGGATGATAACGGGCTGCGAAAGGTTTCTACATAACTAATTCCCTCTATTGCCGGGGGCTTCCCAATAAAGTCATTTCAGCTTCCCCGACAGATTGGAAGGGGGGAGTGTGCGTTGTCGCCCCAATTGGCTTAGAGCCTTACCAAAAGGTCTTTCCAAGCGTTGGGGTAAATTGTCAGTTCTTGTGTCCTGAATCTATAAATCGAAAATCTTTCCGGGATTAAGGATATTGTTGGGGTCAAAAGCCTGCTTTACGGCTTTCATAATGCTTAAGTTTGCGTTGTCCATCTGTATCGGGAGATATGCCTTCTTATCAAAACCGATGCCGTGCTCTCCTGATATTGCCCCTCCGAAGGAGACCCCAGCCCGGTATATGTCACTCATTAGGTGAGGAAGCCTTCTGTCCCATTCCTCCCTACTCATATTGACGCAAATAGGGTGCAAATGTACGTTACCATCACCGGCATGTCCATACCCCACAACAGGCACCTGGTATTCTCCCGATATCTCTTTTACCCTTCTGATGAATCTGGCTATCTCACTACGAGGGACAACTACATCGGCTATTTGCATCGGAGCAAACCTGCTTAGGGCGGAGTAGAACTTTTCCCTGGCGTCAAGAAGTTTTCTCTTTGCCCGCTCGCTGCCGGGTATCATGGCCTCAGTGGCTCCGTGCTGTTTGCAGATTTCGTCAACTTTGGCAAAGTACTCGTAGATTTCGTCTTCTGATTCTCCCTCCATTATTATCATGAGAAACGCCTCGTAGTCGTGATATGGTAGTTCTTTGCCTAAATGTTTCTCAACTATCTCAATGATACTTCTTTCCATAAATTCGATGCCTATTGGGGTCATTTTGAGCCTGAGAATTTCAGGCACCGCATCAATAGCGTTCTGTAGATTCACAAAGGGAATGAAGAGCACCTCTCTTTTTGTTGGCTTGGTGGTAAGCTTCAGTATGACTTTGGTTATCACGGCTAATGTTCCTTCTGAGCCAGCGATAAGCTGAGTCAAATCATAGCCCGTGGAGCACTTCACAAATTCCCCGCCGGTTTTTATAATATCACCATTTGGGAGTACTGCTTCTAGTCCCAGAACATGGTGTCTGGTTACCCCATATTTAACCGCATTCATTCCTCCGGCATTTGTGGCCACATTGCCCCCAATAGTGGCAGTCCCTTCGCCCGGGTAAACAGGATAGTAGAGCCCTTGTTCCTCTACCTGATTACGGAGGTCAGATAATATAACGCCAGGTTCCACGATAGCCACGAAATTGTCCCCGTCTATCTCCAGAATCCGGTTCATTCTCTCCAGCGTGAGTACAATGCCGCCGTAGATAGGTATACAGCCACCACTCAGCCCAGTCCCGGCACCTCTCGGGGTAACCGGAATTCTTTTCTCGTTGGCAAAAGCCAGTAATTTGGCTATTGTCTTGGCGTCTTTGGGCTTTACTACGACCTGCGGAACATGAGGTTTGGTAATCGGCATTTCATCGTAAGAATACCCCTCCATTTCGCCTTTGTCCGTGGAAATATTACCCTTACCCACAATTGTCGTTAATTCTTCAACAGTTTGACGGGTTACTTTTCCATATTTACGCTTCATCTCTGTCTCCACACCATATTTTAGAATCGAATGCGAGTTACGTGTGTGGTATCCATGAAGGAAAATCAATCTGCCCCGCAGGACGTTTGGATACTGTCCCGTTCGGTGCGGGTATGGGGATTAGTATCAAGCTTGGTCTACGACAGCCAACAACCACCGTGACTTATGTTTACTGGTCGGGGTGGCCGGATTTGAACCGGCGACCACCTGAACCCCATGTAGCCCGTGTAAAAGGCGGAGGCCGCTTGCCTCCTTTTACTAAATAATCATATCTTATTATCGTTCTATTATCAATCCAATCTATTACTGCATCAGTCAACGTCCGCTACTTTATTTGCAAAAACCATTGTCCTTGTTCTTTGTGGAACAATTAAAACTGGCCACCAGAAGGGCGAACCTCTCCATCCTTTTTCCGCAGAGCCATTTTGTCTGATTAGAATTAACGCTGGAATATCAATTGCAATCTTTCTAGCTGGATTTGTATCAGTTGACCCTGTATCTACATCATCAGTGAAACTCCCGTCCTTCTTCTTAATGCTAATGTCCCTTCCAGTCCTTACCAAGCACCAAACCTTACCTTGTGTTTCTTTATTTTCGGTGTTCTTTGATAAGAACTCCATACACGATTTGAATGCCTCCCACTCCCAATCTAGTTCAAACACCAGTGTTTCGGCTATTATATCTATGATTGAGTTTGCAGTAGAAAATTCAATTAGGAAAGCTTTTCCTTTCTCATCAGGCATCTGACCAAAAATAACTTTATCTAACTCCTCTATTCTACCCCTGATATTTTTTATGTAATCCGTTTGGAATCCTATGGGTAACATCCTCATACCCGGTCTCAACGTGGTCGTTGACGAAATAGAAATTTTGTTAGGACTGCAAGGAAGGATTCTATTAGACGAATCTTTGCGAATAAATACCACTCCGGCGTGTGCACCTTTTTCAAAAGCTTCCCTCAATGCGTTATCAAATCCATTTATTCTTTCAAGAACTGAATATATCTCTAACGCAGTGTAAAAACGAGTTACTGCTAGGTCTTCCCTCGGTCTATTTCCGAATATCCGCGAGTGCTGCAATACCGTGTCTTGCTGGAACTTTCTAGGTCTTCTACCGTAGTAGAACCCAATGAAATTCCTTATTGTCACTCCTCTATCCAGAATTTGCCCTCCAATGAAGACATTAAGAGGTGCGCTTAGTTCCAGTTCTCCATTATCATCAAGCAATTGCTCGACTGCTGCATCTGAATTGACCTTTCTTATAAAGAAGTAGTCAAGTTTCAAGGCTGTCAATACTTCCTGAAATACTTCATCGTATTCTGGTGGAGTATTCATAATGCTTATAGACTTTGAAAGGTCATCATATGATTCACGTACAAGTTCTGACAACCTTGGCAAGTTGTGATTCGCGCAATATATAAGCGATTCATTCAGTTTCGCAACGACTTCCACTTGCCAATCATGAGCCTCTTTCCCCTGCTCAGTATGAACCACAAAACTGTAATGCTCTTCTCTTTTCCGCAACTTCCTTTGCTGTATTCTTCTTACGCAAGCACCTACTATGAAGTTTAGGATTCCCCTTCTAAGAACCTGTACCCTCCTGTGTGTCAGGCAATCCTCAATTTTGAACACCTTTCTATTTTCTCTTCTTAACGCATCTAATTCATCAAGGGGGACTTCTTCATAGACACAGTGCGCAATAGAGCCCTCTTCTTTACTCTCTTCAAAAAAGAAATCTCCGCCAACGTACCCTTCGTAGATAGGTAGAAGCACGGTAAACACTGGACGTTGAGGTTCAAAAACGAACTGTCCCTCTCCCCTTGGTACTGTTGTGTCCTCTGGCTGGAGATATAAAGCATAAGGCGTTGCAGTAACCTCTAAGAAGTCAGATTTTTTTACTTTTTTTCTCAACTCATCAATTTGCGAAGCTATTCTTCTCAGCTCAACGTCCCCCTCTGCTTTTTTTGTAAATCCAAGGCTCGCAAAATCTGCTTCATCGTCAATTATCAATATTTTCCTATTACCTAAATCTGGATACGTTTGGACAATCATTCTTATTACTCTGTCTAAGTTGTTTGTTTGTTTCTTCACAATCATTATCAATTTCTGTCTAAGAATGAAACCAGGCAAACGTTCCGGAATATTCAACATGATGTCATAAAGCTTGACCATGTTGTCATCAACGAAATTGCGAAAATCCTTTTTTAGTCTTGCGAAGGTTTGACGAGCCAGTGCTTTCGTTCCTTTCGTTAGAATAATTGCCATGTCATAATCATTATCGAATGCCAAAGCAATTATCCCCATGAAAGCTCTTGTCTTGCCACCTTGTATCTTACCGAGAAGCATCCCCGGTTTGTTCATATTTGTTTCATTTTCCAAGAACTTCTGGATGGTTTCCTCCATTTTATTCTGAAGGTCCTCAGAATCTCCCCTTGTTTTCACCAGAGCATCGTAAAAATTCCCTTTAACTAGCATTTATTGCCCCCGTTAATGTTTACCTAGACCCTCGTGTTATTCTCAATATTTTATGGTAAATATATACTCGAACAATACTAAAGTCAATAATATTTTATGTCCATTACTAATAAGGGGGAGCTATACAACCCCCCCGTTCTAATTGTTATCTATGGTCGGGGTGGCCGGATTTGAACCGGCGACCACCTGAACCCCATTCAGGTGCGCTACCTGGCTGCGCTACACCCCGATGCAGTTTTAACCCTGCTCAAGCATATTAGCACAGTTTATTTTCCAGAGCAAACGGAGATTATTCCCGGCTAGTGCCGTCAACTTGTCCTTGTCTCGTCAAATATGCTAACATTGTGCTTTGGGACTGGATTGCTTAAAGGATTACGCTGTAGCTAATACGGGAAAGGGGTAATCAGCACCATGGCAACTCTGGCAATGCGTTACCTCTCTAGTGATTCGGTGCTGAGGCAAAAAGCCAAAAGGGTGCCAACCGTTGACGGTTCAATTCAGCAGCTTATTGACGATATGATTCAGACCATGCGGCAGACAAATGGCGTGGGTCTGGCAGCTCCTCAGGTTGGGGTATCTCTGCGGGTGGTGGTACTCCAGATGCCGGGTGAGGAGCCTGTTGCTATCGTCAATCCGCAGATGGTGAAGCGCAGCGGGGAGCGGGAGGTGACAGAAGGCTGCCTTAGCGTCCCCGGCTATTATGGCGAGATAAAGCGGTCAGTCTCGGTCACCGTCAAAGGCTGGGATAGGCAGGGGAAGGCGATTAGAATCAAAGCTACCGGTCTCATGGCTCAGGCTCTGGAACACGAACTCGACCATCTCAATGGTATCTTATATATCGACCATATAGAGAGCCAGGACAAGTTACACAAGATTGAACCCGACACCGGGACTGAAGCGATGTGAGTCGTAAACTGAGAATCACCACCCCGCTTAACCCCCTTCCTTCCCATCTGATAGTTAATCCGAGCTTGTGATAGGAGTTACGCATAATAATGCACTCAACCGAAGCCGTGAAAGCCCTGGTTCAGTGTGATTTCGACGGTACCATCACCGAAAAGGATGTGAGTTTCCTGTTGCTGGACGCCTTTGCCGATGGGGACTGGCGGCAACTGTTGACACAGTATAGGGAGGGCAAGATATCGGTCAACCATTTCAATACCCATGCCTTTGCCATGGTTAAGGCTGATAGGCAGACCTTGCTTAAATTTGCCGAGGGTAAGGTGAAGATACGAGCCGGAGTTCATGAGCTGATAGCCTATTGCCATAGAAATGGCTTCCGGTTTGTCATTGTAAGTAACGGGCTGAGTTTCTATATAGAGGCAGTGTTAAGAGATATCGGTGTAGAGAACATCGAGGTATTCGCTGCCCAGAATCGGTTCAGTCCTAACGGCGTTGAGGCGTGGTATATAGGACCAGAGGGCAACCAATTGGAGAGCGGTTTCAAGGAGGCGTATATCAGGTCGTTTTTGAGCCGGGGTTATCGCGTAGTATATGTGGGTAATGGTATTTCTGATGTTTCCCCGGCAAGGCAGGCTCAATATATTTTCGCTACCGGTGAGCTACTTACTTATTGTAAGGAGATGAATCTTAATTGTATTCCCTTTGCTGACCTTAATGATATAGTCAAGGACTTAAAACTCTTACCGCTGGAATAAGAATCTGGAGTCTTGAAGCGTCAAAACCCCGATAGTCAACTTCTTTCATACTCCCTCTCGCCAAATATCTTGTTACCTATTCTCACTACGTTGGCGCCTTCCTCCAGGGCAATTTTATAGGAATTGGTCATTCCCATGGAAAGATACCTCATCTCTAGGTTAGGTAAATTAAGTTTTTTAATCCGGTCAAACAGTTTTTTGGTTTCCACAAAATAAGGTCTTGAATCTTCGGGGTTTCCGAAACGGGGTCCCATGGTCATAAGCCCCGTTACTCTTACGTTGGGAAGAACCGAAATCTCTCTGACTAATTGTTCCGCATTCTCGGGTAATACACCTGATTTTTGTTTTTCCCGACCACTGTTTACCTCGATTAGTACCGGCATTATTTTGCCGATTTGAGCGCATCTTTTATCAATTTCCTGGGCTATTTCAATAGAGTCAACGGTTTCTATCATGTCAAATATCCTTACCGCTTTTTTCACCTTATTTCTTTGAAGGTATCCGATAAAATGCCATTTAGCTCTGTTGCCGACTACTTCGTAGACCCTCTCGGCTTCCTGGACATAGTTTTCACCTATAATTCTTACCCCCGATTCGACGGCTTCCAGCACCTCTTCAGGTTTTCTGGTTTTAGCCGCCGCCACCAGTTCAACCCCATCTGGTAGTTCACTTAATATCTGGCTAACATTTTGTCTAATCATTACCAAGTCACCTTTTTATCGCTCATTACCAGGTCTTATCCTTTAGCTTTGGGCTATTTTAACATTTTCTCAGGGAGGTGTTGAAATGAGAGGCAGTTAGTCCTTGAACTACGGGAGGTTAATTGCTTATAATTGAGGGGTGATGTTAGAGGTCGATTCCATCAAGTCTGGAATTATGTTCAAACGATAAGGATAACAGGAGGGAGATTTAGTGGCAACTGAGGAACAAATAAGAGAGGGTTTACAAGAGGTGCTGGTTCCCGGTGTGATGCGTAGCTTGGTGATGCTTAATATGGTTCGTGAGGTCAGGGTCTCTGACCAAAAAATCGGTATCACGCTGGCATCGACAGCACTGAGTCCAGGTGCTCAGGACCTGGTTAGGACAAAGGCAACGGAAGTTATAGAGAAGCTGTCTGATGGAAATAAAGTGGATATAGAATTTGTTGAGGTTAAGCCTGCCGAGCTAAATCAGGTTCAACATACCATCGCGGTGATGAGTGGTAAGGGGGGAGTGGGTAAGTCGCTGGTGGCTAGCCTTACTGCCGTTGCTCTCAAGCGTCAGGGCTATGAGGTTGGTATTCTGGATGCCGATATTACCGGTTCCAGTATACCCAGAATGTTTGGCATCTCGGCTAGACCTGGTGGCAGTGATACCGGAATTCTGCCGGTGCTAGCAAGGTCGGGGATAGAGATTATGTCTATGAATCTTTTTTTGCCTCAAGAGGACGAAGCTGTTATCTGGCGTGGTCCTCTCATGTCCCGAGCTATTACCCAGTTCTGGGAGGATGTAGTCTGGGGCAAGCTCGATTGCCTGGTCGTAGATTTGCCGCCGGGTACTGCCGATGTTTCCCTTACCGTGTTGCAAGCCCTTCCTGTATCCGGGGTAATCATCGTTTTCACTCCTCAGGATTTAACCGCTATGGTAGTTAGAAAAGCAATAAATATGGTGAACAAGATGGATAAGCCCGTCCTGGGTGTGATTGAAAATATGAGTTACTTATACGTGCCTGAAGTAGATAAGCGGATTGAACTCTTTGGCAAGAGTAGAGGGCAGGAGATGGCGCAAGTAGCTGGAGCCCCGCTTCTGGGGCAGCTGCCTATTGACCCCGAGCTAGCCAGGCTGTGTGATGAAGGGACTATAGAAGGCTACAATTCTGATGCCTTTATCAATCTTAGTCAGACCCTTATCCGGGCATTGCCTAAAACTGAATTAGAACAATCTAAGTAATAGGCTAGGCGGTGACAAGGAGCCGACCTGGAAAGGAGGGAAAATAGAGAATGCCTCCCATAATTTCAATTGTTGGTAAATCAAAATCAGGAAAAACAACCCTTATCGAAAACCTGATTGGGGAATTAAAATCGAGGGGCTATCGAGTAGCGACCATTAAGCATGCTCCTCAAGGTATGACCTTTAATGAGTCAGACAAGGATAGCTGGCGCCACATTCGGGCTGGGAGCGAAGCTACTGCCATCAGTTCCCGGGATAAGATGGTACTAGTCAAGCCTGTCGCCCCGGATATTACCCTGGATGAGATAGCCTGTCTCTTGGGTGAGGACTACGACATTATCCTTACCGAAGGCTTCAGGGGGGGCAATGCGCCCAAGATAGAGGTTCATCGTCGGGAGGTTGGCTTACCCTTTGGCAGCCTCAGGAAGCTTATGGCCATAGTTACCGATGAGCCCCTGGAAACCAAGACCAGGCAGTTCTCGCTGCAGGATATTAAAGGTTTAGCCGACCTTCTCGAGGAGGGCTTCATTAAGCCCCAAAGGGAACGAATCTCTCTTTATATAAACGATGCCCCGGTACCTTTGAGCGCCTTCCCCAGAGATATCATCACCAATACTCTGGTTGCCATGGTCTCTTGTCTGAAGGGGGTGGGAGAGGTCAGGAGCCTCAAGGTTTTGGTGAGGCGGGAGCCTGGGCAAGGTTTATGAAATCTATCCTCTATGGCCCGGTTCCGTCCTGGCGGTTGGGCAGGTCACTAGGCGTAGACCTTGTATCTGTCGAAGACAAGACTTGCTCCTTTGATTGTGTCTATTGCCAGTTGGGCAGGACGGTTTACCCAACGGGCGAACGACGGGAATTTGTCTCCTTGGCTCAGCTAGTCCAAGAGCTAAAAGCGGTAAGGAACATAGCGGTTGACTATGTTACCTTCTCCGGGCTAGCCGAACCGACCTTAGCCAGTAACCTTGGTCAGGCGATAGAGGTGGTCAGGTCAGTTCTGGGTTTACCGGTGGCAGTGCTCACTAACTCCTCCCTCTTGCCCAGGCAGGATGTGCGCCGCGAGCTTAGTCAAGCCGATGTGGTGATAGCAAAAGTTGATGCTCCAGATGAGGAGCTGTTCCAACGAATCAACAGACCCAAAATAGGATGCACCCTCGGTGAAATCCTCCACGCTCTCAAGCTCTTCAGGGGCGAATACGAGGGAAAACTGGCTCTCCAGATGATGTTTATTGAGGCGAACAGAGGCTGCGCGCGAGAGATGGCAAAGCTCGCCAGGGAGCTTTCGCTAGATGAGGTGCAGATTAACACCCCGCTGCGTCCCTGTGCTGTCAAGCCGTTGATGCCTGAGGAAATTGCTGCTATCCAGCGGGAGTTCTCTGGAATTAAGGGGGTGATTACCGTATATGAGGCATCAAGGCCTGAGGTTACGCCTCTGAATCTTAAGGAAACATTACGGCGCCGGCCAGAACTCTGAGGAAATCGTGGAAATGTTGCGGGTAAGAAAAGACCTCTGCTTGGAAGGCGCAATTGTAGAATTTGTGCGGCGTCAAGAGACGAACTTAGCGCTGCAGTTACCCATTTGAAGCCGAGGACAGATGACATAATTAAAAGGATTGAAGGGTTAACGCATTAGGAACCTGGGACGGAGAGGTTTGAAAAATCCACGCTTTTAGGTTATAAATATAAGGATTAAATCCTCAGAAAGACTTTGCTTTTTTCGAAGACTCGCCTTCTGGCAATTTGACTGAGAGAAGGGGTTAGGTTTGGCTAAAAAGAAGATAGAGAAACCACGTCGTGAGGTTACCAAGCGCCAGCTTTCCCGGTGGCAGCAGCAGAAGAAGAGGCAGCGCATTATCTTTGGCGTGGGTATTGTCATCATTAGTGTTGTTTTGGTGGTGGTGGGGGTGGGGTGGTATATTAATGAGTATCGACCACTGCATCAAACGGTAATCAGGGTAAATGATACCGAATTTGATATGAATTACTATATCGAGAGGCTTAAACTCTACGGGGCAGGTCAAGGTATCTTTTATTTGTATAATGTGGTTGATGACGTGGAAACGATTATTGAGCAGAGTGAATTGATAGGGCAAGCGGCGATGAAATTAGGCATCAGTGTTAGCGACAGCGAAGTTGATGAAGAACTTAAGAGACGTGACCTTCCTTTAAGTGAGGAGTACAGGGATGCCATCAGGGATGAGGTACTGGTAAAAAAACTGGGTGATGAGTATTTTGAGCACCATGTGCCCGTATTTGCTGAGCAAAGGCATATAATGGCGATGTTCCTGGATAGTGATGGCCGGGCACTTGAGGTTAGAGCCAGGCTGGAGGCTGGCGAGGACTTTGCTGAATTAGCTGGCGAGCTTTCCCTGGAGAGCTTTACCCAGACTGAAAAGGGTGACCTTGGTTGGCGACCTGAAGATGTCTTGACCGTATTGTTAGACACTTCCATACCCAGTGAATATGCCTTCGGTTCTGAAGTGGGAGTATTAAGCCAACCGCTCCATGATGAAGCCAAAATTAGGAGTGGAGGCTACTGGTTAATTAAGGTTTCGGAATGGAAGGAAGAACTGGAAGAGGCTCATGTTCATGTTATGTTACTGGGAAGTGAAGAAGAAGCCCAGCAGGTGAAGAGTAGCCTGGAGGCTGGTGAGGACTTTACTGCTCTGGCTAAGGAGCTTTCCCGACATGAAGATGCCGAAGAGAACGGGGGTGACTTAGGCTGGGTGAGTCCGGGTCTAATGATTCCAGCCTTTGACGAGTTTGTTTTTGACTCTGAGGTGGAGCCGGGAGAGGTTAGTGAGCCGATAAAGGAGGAAAGGGTGGCAATCCAAGGGGGTTATTGGTTGGTGAAGGTTTTAGACGAAGATGATAATAGGGAGATTGAGGAGGATGACCGCAGTTTGCTGAAGTTTGAGGCGTTGAACGACTGGATTTCAGCGTTGTGGGATGACCCTGATAATGAGGTTACCAGTTATCTGGATGATGAGATGAAAAGATGGGCGGCCGATAGAGCCTATGAAGAGCTATAATCAAACCGGGGGCTAAGATAATGAACGAACCGGGTATCGGAGTTGGGCTAATGGGGCTGGGGGTAGTTGGTGGGCAGGTAGCTAGGGTCTTAATGAACAAGGCTGGGGATTTAGCTGAGCAGGTTGGCTGTCCCCTCGTCCTGCGCAAGGTAAAGGTGTTGGCATCGGATTTAGCCAGACCTCAGGCACAGGAGATGGACCCACAGCTTTTTACCACTAATGACGATGAATTTTTTGCCGAGTCGGGAATAGATATAGTGGTTGAGGCGATAGGAGGTGAGAGTCCCGCCTTTCAGTATTTGTCAAGGGCGCTCTCAGGTGGTAAGCATGTAGTTACCTCTAACAAGGAGGTGATTGCCAAACACGGAGTGGAACTGCTGGCTTTAGCTCGGCAATATGATGTTGGTCTTCATTATGAAGCCGCTGTCGGTGGCGGTATCCCTCTGATTGCCCCGTTTCAGCGTGACCTGGCAGCCAATGAGATAAGGGGCATTTATGCCATAATAAACGGGACTACCAACTATATTCTTACCCGGATGGCAAGGGAGGGCATCGATTTCTCTTCGGCTCTCAGCAGAGCCCAGGAGTTAGGCTACGCCGAAGCCAATCCCGAAAATGATATAGAGGGCATAGATGCTACCTACAAGCTGGCTATTCTTGCCTCTTTAGCGTTTCATACTCAGGTCCAACCTGATGATATTTATTCTGAGGGGATTTCGCGACTTAGTAGCTGTGATTTCCAGTACGCTCGGGAGCTGGGTTTCGCTATAAAGCTGCTGGCTATTGCTAAAGAGAGTGACGGGTCAATTGAAGTGCGGGTTCACCCCGTTTTTATCCCTGAAGACTCCTTTCTGGCTAAGGTTAGCGGTGTTTATAATGCGGTTCAGGTTGAAGGTGACCTGGTAGGCACGGTGCTTTTCTTTGGTGAGGGTGCTGGTGCCTTGCCTACCAGCAGCGCCGTTATCGCTGATGTCGTGTCAGCGGCACAGGATATTGCTCTCGGCGTCGGTAATAGAACCAGGTGGAAGCTGGAGCCGGGCAAAGTCATTAAACCCATGTCTGAGATTGAGACAGGATACTATCTCAGGGTGAATGTGGCTGACCGCCCCGGTGTTTTAGCCCAGATTTCTAAGGTTTTAGGTGACCGTCAGATTAGCATCCTATCCGTTATTCAGAAGGCGGGTGACAGCGCGGCTCAGACTGCGGAGCTTGTTATTATGACCCATCCGGCCAGGGAAGAAGCTGTGCAGTTGGCTCTTGAAGAACTGAGACAACTAACCGTGGTTGAGGAAATAAGCAACTTCATCCGAGTTGAAAGCTAATGATACCTGCCGAGTTTGAATCACAGTTTCAAGAATACCTTGGTCATATTGAGGAAGCTAAGCTGAGAAAAGCCCATCATGACCAGCTGAGAAGTATTTTCATTGGCTTCATAAGTAAAGCTTTCGGTGTCAGATATGAGGAGTTTGAGCTTGAGAAAGGCGTCAAGGTGGCTAAGGTAAGGGGGTTTATAGATGCCCTCTATCAAGATATTGTCTTTGAATTCAAGCGAGACTTGGATACCGAGAGGGAGAAGGGTCTGGCAGAGCTAAAAGGTTATCTTCAATCCCTGAGAGATGAAACCTACTTCGGCGTCCTCACCGATGGATTGCTATTTGAAGTTTACATCCTAAAGGAAAACAGACTGGACAAAATAGACAGCGTCTTCTTAAAAACACTCTCACCTGAAGACGCCTTTATCTGGTTTGATGCCTTTCTTTTTTCAGAGAAAGAAATCACGCCAACATCTCAGGATATAGTCAAAAGATTTGGCGACACCAGTGCGGTATTCAATTCTTCCTTACGCAAACTTACAGCGATGTCCCTTGCTTTCCAAGATAGACCCACCTATCAAGTAAAATTCAACGAATGGGACAAACTACTCGCCAAGGTGTATGGGCACAGTGTTGCGCGCAATCAGCTTTTTCTGAGGCACACCTATCTTTCTATTCTGGCAAAGCTAATCGCTTATACGTCTCTATACAAGCAAAAACCTAAAGGACAGGAACTGAGGGGAATATTCACTGGCAAGGCTTTTGTAAATCTAACTAACCTTGCGGAGGAAGATTTTTTCTGCTGGATATTAATGCCTTCACTGGAAAGTGAAGCTTTAGAGTTTCTTCAGGGTTTGGCACAGCATCTGGCTGTCTATGACATGACTAAAGTGAATGAAGACCTGCTCAAAGAACTCTATGAGAATCTGGTAGACAGTGAGACCAAGCATGACCTTGGCGAGGTCTATACTCCTGACTGGCTCGTAGAACTGACACTGAGAGAAGCCAATTTCAAAGCTGGACAGAGTCTGCTTGACCCGGCCTGTGGCTCCGGTACTTTTCTCTTTACCGCCATACAGTTACTGAGAGAACAGGGTCTGGCTGGAGAAAAACTGGTGGATGAGGCTCTCAACAACATCGTCGGGATGGACGTTCATCCACTGGCAGTAACGATTGCCAAGGTGAACTATGTCCTTGCCCTCAGCCCTGATATCGGCAGTTATAAGAAAACAGTGGTTCTGCCTGTCTATATGGCTAACTCACTTGAGGGTATTAATCCGTCAGGGGGGCAGATGGTTGATATCTCCACTGGCGGTAAAGACTATTTCCACATTCCGACCAGTATGGCAGAACATCCTGCCTCTCTGGATAAAGTCATTGACGAGATGGGCAAGTACACCAGTGGTGATGAAGAAATGGCGCTAGAAGGCTTCTCCTCGTACATGGAAAGTCAGGGCTATAAGGACTGGGTTTATCTCTGGCGGGGTAATCTGAAACTGATGAGAAAGCTGGTAAAACAGGGGCGGGACACCATCTGGACATTTATCCTCAAAAACTACTACCGTCCGGCTTACCTGCACCGCCGTCCTTTTGACATCGTGGCGGGTAATCCACCGTGGCTTGCCTACCGTTATATCACAGAACCCGAATATCAGGCACAGGTCAAACGACTGATTTCTTCTTATGGTCTGGTTAGTAAGAAAGAGGTTAAGCTCTTTACACAGATGGAATTAGCAACGCTGTTTTTCGTTCTCTCCACTGATGCCTACCTGAAAAAGGAGGGCATCATCGCCTTTGTAATGCCTCGTAGTGTGCTTACCGGTGCAAAGCAACACAAGCGCTTTCAGGAATTCCTTCAGGGTTACCAGCTCCCGCCAACCCAATTAGAAAAAGTAATCGATGTTGAGGCAGTCTCACCGCTTTTTAATGTCCCTGCGTGTGTCTTGATTGCCAAGAAACATGCACAAGTAGACAAGGTGGCAGTGAAGCTAATGAGGGGCGAACTGCCCAGTAAAAATATTAAGTGGTCAACCGCAAAAGCTGGCCTAAAGACTGTAACAAAGCAGAAGCCCACTGAGAAAATATTTCCACCTACAACTGTACCCAGCATATACCTCAAGCAAATAAAAGAGGGCGCCACTATCGTGCCGCGCAGTCTGTGGTTTGTCCAACCCGTCGGTAGTCCCTACGGCACCAATCAAGTAAAACCAGCCTTGGAAACCCATCCTGAAGCGCAAAAAACCGCCAAGAAACCGTGGCAGAATATCCATCTGAAAGGCGAGGTTGAGGCTCAATACCTCTATGCCAGCATATTGGGCAGACAACTACTACCGTTTGGTCATACTGACTTGAGTCTGGTAGTTCTGCCAATGGAAGATAAACCGGCTGGACTCAGTATGGTCAATAAAGAGATGGCTCTAGGGAAAGGGCATTCCGGTCTGCATAATTGGTTAAGTGAGGTTGAGAAAGTTTGGGATAAATATAAGAAATCCGGGAATAAATCCTCCATTTATCAATGGCTAGATTATATTAGGAAATTAACATCCCAGCATCCCACAGGTTACCACACGGTTGTGTATAATACAGCGGGCACTAACCTTGCTTCCTGCGTGATATCCCCGAAGCTCTCAAAGACAGAATTGCCTGTCAATGGTTTTGCCGCTGACGCAGACACATACTACTACCAGACCAAAGATAACATGGAAACCCACTACTTATGCGCTTTCCTCAATGCTCCTTATGTAGATGAGGCAATTAAACCATACCAGACCAGAGGGCAATGGGGTGCACGCCATATACACCGGCGTCCCTTTGAGGTTGTATCCATCCCAAAATTTGACCCCAAAGATAAGAGTCACCAGAAACTGGCGGAAATATCAAAGGAATGCCACCAGAAAGTTACCCAACTAACATTAGAGGGTAAATCAATCGGCTTTCTGCGTGGCAAGGTCAGAAAGTCACTATCTAAGGAACTTGCCGAGATTGACAAGGTGGTAAAGAATATCCTTTCCTAACGGTTTCTCTGTCAGGATGGGTTAATAGCATTAATTAGATAGGCGAAAGGCTAATGATGAAACCAGGCGTTCTAGTTAAGTATAAAGACTTCCTTCCGGTTACGCCCAATACACCGATGTTTTCTTTGGGGGAGGGAGATACCCCCCTGGTCAGGTGTCGTGAACTGGAGAGGGAAGTTGGCTGTGGGGAGCTATATCTTAAGCTGGAGGGCTGTAACCCTACCGGTTCATTTAAAGACCGGGGCATGGTAGTGGCGGTAGCCAAGGCGTTGGAAGCCGGCAGTAAGGCTGTAATGTGTGCCTCAACCGGCAATACCAGCGCCTCAACGGCGGCTTATGCTGCTTACTCAGGGCTTGAAGCTATTGTCATCGTGCCTAAGGGCATGATTGCTCTGGGCAAGCTGGCTCAAGCTATTGTCTACGGGGCTAAAATAATTGCCGTGGATGGCAATTTTGACCAGGCTCTTAAAATAGTGCGAGGTTTGACACAGAAGCACCCGGTTACGCTGGTGAACTCGGTTAATCCTCATCGTATAGAGGGACAAAAAACGGCTGCCTTTGAGATTATTGATGTTTTAGGTGGGGCTCCAGATTACCTTTTTATTCCGGTGGGTAATGCGGGTAATATTACCGCCTACTGGAAGGGTTTTATAGAATATTATCACGCCGGCAGGGCAGGGAGTAAACCTATGATGATGGGTTTTCAGGCTGAGGGGGCTGCCCCCATTGTTCGGGGCTGTGCTATTGACAAGCCGGAGACTGTCGCCACCGCCATACGCATAGGTAATCCGGCTAGCTGGCAGGGGGCTACCGCGGCTCGTGACGAGTCTGGTGGCATTATTGATGTGGTGAGTGATGATGAAATTCTGGACGCCCAGAGGCTTATGGCTACTAAAGGGGGTGTCTTTGGCGAGCCAGCTTCAGCGGCTGCCTTAGCCGGGCTTATTAAGCTCTCTCACCGGGGGATGGACTTTTCGCCAAAGAGGGTGGTCTGTGTGGTAACTGGCACCGGGCTTAAAGATACCGATATCGTCCTGCGCAGTGTTAAACCCTTTCTCGAGCTTCCGGCGGATTTAAACGCTGTAGAGCAAGCTTTAGGTTGGGGTTGAAGGAGTAACCAGAAGAAGCCTTGACCGTGAGGTCTATGGTAAGTGTTAAAGGAGGACTAGAGTGATTGACGAGGCTGAGATTAAGCGAGCATTAGTTTCTATTATTAAGGCTATCGGGGAAGACCCTGAACGGGAAGGGTTGGTGGGTACTCCCGGCCGTGTGGCTGAGATGTATTCCGAGCTGTTTATGGGGCTTAATGTTGACCCTGGAGAGGAGCTTCAAGTAGGTTATGAGCTGGGACACCGGGAAATGGTAATTGTGAGGGATATTCCCTTTTATTCTATGTGTGAGCATCACTTTTTACCATTTTACGGCACGGTTGATATTGGCTATCTTCCTGATGTTAGCGGGCGTGTGGTCGGTATTAGCAAATTAGCCAGGGTAGTAGAAATCTTTGCTAGACGCCCCCAGATTCAGGAAAGAATGACTACAGAGATTGCCGATGCTATTATGGATGGGCTTAATCCTTCCGGGGTGGCGGTAGTGGTTCAGGGTGAGCACCTGTGTATGATTATGCGTGGTGTTAAGAAGCCAGGGAGCAATATTGTTACCTCTGCCCTCAGGGGTGCCTTCCGTGATAAACCGGAGACCAGGACTGAGTTTTTCTCCCTCCTGAAGGGCAACAAATAGTTATTATTAAGTTCAGCCCCCTTTATCCCTTATTGATGGGATGATTTTCTTTCTATTCACCCATAATTTGTAATATGATTTGTCTTGACCTGGGTCGGTTGTCGAAATCGACTACGACTATTTGCTGCCAGGTACCCAGGGTTAGACTTTTGTCGTTGAAAGGAACTACCAATGAGGCGCCCAGTAGTGAGGCACGGACGTGCGAATGTCCATTACCGTCACCCCATCGGCGGTTATGGTCGTAGGGGATGTTTTGGGGGACATTCCGCTCCCACATGCCCTGGAAGTCGGAGAGCAAGCCAGATTCAAATTCAATAGTAGATATTCCGGCGGTGGAACCGGCGACAAACAGGGTAATTATGCCACTATTTATATCTGACCCCGCCACCTGTTGTTCTACCTGAGGCGTAATGTCAATGATGTCGCATTCCCCTTTAGTCTGAAGACTGATTTTCTTGGTGATTACCATATTTATTACCTCCTGCGGTTAATAGTTGCCGATTCTAACCTCACCCCCTTAGATATTTGTTAGCAACCTACCCCTTATCCCCCTCCCTTACAAGGGAGGGGGAATTAGTTATATAAGAGAGGCTTCGCCTCTCTTTGACTCTCCTTTATATTTTCTCCTTCAAAGGAGATGGGGAAGATTCTTTGACAGAGGGGCTTCGTCCCACTTAAACGCCCGTTAGAAGCAGTTTAATTCATCCCAGAGGATGTCATCTAAATCAAATACCGGTCCGTCCTTACAGACCTGTTTCAGTCCATTTTTCGTCTTCACGGTACACCCGTAGCAGACACCAAGCCCGCACCCCATTCTCACTTCCAGAGAAATCTGAACTGGTTTGTTTTTTAACTCTGGCATTTGTGCCATCGTCCGGTACATGCCCACTGGCCCACAGGCAAAGATTTGGTCTGCCCAATCGATGTACTTGGGGATGAGGTTGGTTATTATGCCCTTTTCGTCTGTGGTTCCATCTTCAGTCACCAGAACAAATTCGGCTTTAATAGGCTGATATTGATACTCCTTTAGATAAAGCTGGGTGGCAGTTCGTGCTCCCAAAAGTATTCTTATAGAGTAACCTTCCTTACTGGCTGACGAAGCTAAGGAATACAGTGGGGCAATACCGATGCCGCCAGCTACCAGTAGCAGGTTATGTGAGGCGGGGTGGATAGAAAAGCCATTACCCAGCGGTCCCAGCAGGTCTATGTTATTACCGGCTTGGCGCTGGGACAGCCAGTGTGTGCCCTTTCCCACCACAGTGAATAGAAGGGCAAGTTTGTTACCGTCTAGCTGGTGAATACTCAACGGGCGACGCAGCAGGGTATCTTCACCGCAGCGCACCATAACAAATTGTCCTGGCTTAGCTTCAGGGGCAATCTGGGGGGATCCCAGCCAGATAAGATAAACCCCGGGCATAACTTGGCTAGTAGCAATAATGGGAGCCGCAACTTGCTTCAAGTTGGCTCCTTTCCCCGGTAGTCGGGCAGGGGTTGAGCGCTATAAATTTGGCTTCCGTTGGCAAGTGCCTCTACCGCAGCTCGAGCCGTATCCAGGGAGGTAAAGCAGGAAACACGCCTCTCGGCAGCAGTCCGACGGATTTTGAAACCATCTCTTAGGGGGACACGGTCTCCAGTAATGGTATTGACGACGCCGTTTACGGTTCCATCATTAATGATGTCAACCACATTGGGGTGCCCCTCGCTCAATTTTTTGCTAATCATTTTTACCGGGAGTCCCGCCGCCTCAATCATAGCTGCCGTGCCTTCGGTGGCATAGAGTTTGTAGCCTATTGAGGCGAACCTTCTGATTATAGGTAGCGCTTCGGGCTTATCCCGGTCGGCGATACTGAAAAGTATGGCACCTTGAGGCAGTAGCATTAGTCCCGCGGCTAGAAGCGCCTTGGCTAAGGCGGCATCAAAGGTGTAATCAATTCCCATTACCTCTCCGGTGGATTTCATTTCCGGACCAAGGTAGGTATCAACGCCCAGTAGCTTTGACATAGAGAAAACCGGGGCTTTAATGGCTATCAGTTTTTGCTTGGGCCACAGTCCGGTGTGGTAGCCCTGCTCCTTGAGGCTTTTACCCAGCATAACCTTGGTGGCCACTTTTACCATGGGCACACCGGTAACCTTGGAGAGAAAGGGGACGGTGCGGCTGGCTCTGGGGTTAACCTCTAATACATAGACCGAAGGCTCGGAACCGGGAGGTACTGATTCTGGTTGAGGCATAATGACGAACTGGATGTTCATCAAGCCTTTAATTTTGAGTGCCAGCCCTATCCTGATGGTGTAGTCAACGATAGTTTCTACCTCTGGCTCGGTTAGATTTATCCCGGGATAGACAGCCATAGAGTCTCCACTGTGGACACCTGCTCGTTCAATATGCTCCATTATCCCGGGAATGAGAATACTCTCCTCGTCACCTATGGCGTCAACCTCTACCTCTTTTCCGTGCAGGTATTTGTCAATAAGCACCGGGTGCTTGGTATCCAGTTCTATAGCCAGCTTCATATAACGGACCAGTTCGCCGGCATTGTGAACTATTTCCATAGCTCTGCCGCCGAGGACATAGCTGGGGCGAACCAATACCGGGTAACCGATAAGCTTGGCTACGTTGAGGGCTTCATCTACCGAGGTTACCCCGGCTCCGGGTGGTTGGGGGATGCCCAGCTCGTTGAGGAAGTTCTCAAATCGGCGCCTGTCCTCAGCCAGGTCAATAGCCTCAGCGCTGGAGCCAAGGAGGGGCATCCCGCTGCGAAATAGAGGCTCAGCCAGGTTTATCGCCGTCTGACCACCGAACTGCACAATAGATGACGGTGGTGACTTGGTGGTTTCTCTATTCAGCATACGGTCAATTATCTGCTCAGAGATGCTTCGTTCGCTTTCATTTTCCAGGATATCGCGCAGGCTTTCCTCATCCAGGGGTTCAAAGTAGAGGCGGTCACTGGTATCAAAATCGGTGGACACCGTTTCCGGGTTGGAGTTGACCATTATACTCTTGAAGCCAGACTCCTGCAGTGCCCAGGAAGAATGAACGCTACAGTAGTCAAATTCAATACCCTGTCCAATGCGGATAGGTCCGCTGCCGATGACTATCGCCTTGTTTCCCTCAGCCGGCTCAGCCTCATTCTCCCGGTCGTAGGTGCTGTAGAAGTAAGGGGTGCCGGCGTCAAACTCAGCAGCACAGGTATCCACCATCTTGTAAACGGGGCGGATTTCCCAGCTGCGTCGCAGTTCTCTTACCTGTTCGGGGAGCCTATCGGCTAAGGTTCCGATTTGCTCATCAGAGAAGCCGAGCCGTTTTGCCAGCCATAGAAGCTCCGGGGTCAGCGGCTGGGACAGGAGCCTCTTTTCCATATTAACAATGTTCTGCAGCTTGTCCATAAACCACAGGTCAATCTTGGTGTGGTTGGATAGCTCTTCGGGGGTTATCCCTCTTCTCAGGGCGGCCATTAGCGCCCATAATCTCAGGTCGTTAGGTTCCAGAAGGTAGGCATTGATGTCTGTTCCCATCTCCCATTTGCGGTCTTCCCACAGTAGCGACCGGTTGCTGAACTCAAGGGAGCGAATCGCCTTCTGCAAAGCGGCTTCAAAGCATCGGTCAATAGCCATTACCTCGCCGGTGGCTTTCATCTGGGTGCCGATAACCCGGTCACCGGAGGCAAACTTATCAAACGGCCAGCGAGGAATCTTGACCACCAGGTAGTCCAGTGTGGGTTCAAAGGCAGCCATGGTTTTCCCGGTTATCTGGTTGGGGATTTCATCCAACCTCTTACCCACGGCTATCTTGGCTGCCACGCGGGCGATAGGATACCCGGTAGCCTTGCTGGCCAGGGCGGAGCTGCGGCTGACCCTGGGGTTTACTTCAATCACATAATAATCATTGCTATCGGTGTCAAGGGCGAATTGTATATTACAGCCGCCTTCAACCCCCAGGGCGCGGATAATCTTGAGGCTGGCTGTCCGCAGCATCTGATGCTCTTTATTGGTCATAGTCTGGCTGGGAGCCACCACGATGCTGTCGCCGGTATGCACCCCCATCGGGTCAACATTTTCCATATTACAAATGGTGATGCAGTTATCGGCGCCGTCGCGCATTACCTCATACTCAATTTCCTTCCAGCCGATTACCGATTCTTCCAGCAGTATCTGGTGAATGGGGCTGGCTGCTAATCCTGCGGTTGCCGCCCTGTCCAGTTCCTTCCAGGTCTTGGCTACCCCGCCCCCAGTCCCCCCCAGAGTGTAAGCCGGGCGAATTATCAGGGGCAGACCTAAGTCCTTGGCGACCTTTCTGGCTTCTTTGAGGCTGGTTACGGTGGCGCTCCTGGGCACCGGCTCGCCGATATTGATTAGCATCTGCTTGAATAGCTCCCGGTCTTCGGCCATTCTTATGGTTTGTATCGGTGTCCCCAGCGATTTCACATTATATTTATCCAGAACGCCGGCGTCGGCTAAATCCACCGCCAGGTTAAGCCCGGTCTGACCGCCGAGGGTGGGCAACAGTCCATCGGGGCGCTCCCGTTCAATAATGCGGGATATCATTTCTACGGTGAGCGGCTCGATATAGACAATATCGGCGATGCCTTCGTCGGTCATAATGGTGGCCGGGTTGGAGTTGACCAGCACCGAGGTTACCCCCTCCTCCCTCATCGCCTTGCATGCCTGGGTACCGGCGTAGTCAAACTCCGCCGCCTGCCCGATGATAATGGGTCCCGACCCAATAATTAAGACTTTAGATGGTTTTGACATTTATTCCTCTTCTTAACTAAATAAATTATTATTGCAGCTGACATTGCTAACACAAATTCAGCCTCATCAACTGTAACTTTGGACGTACCAACTAAGCCATGAGCTACCCCTGGTTGGTCTCCACGATATGCATAGATTTTTTGGATGGCTTGGTCTAAAGGTTTAGGAATAATCCCCTTATTAGCCATATCTTTGATGATGTCACTGAGTAGAGCTTTGTCGTCGTTCACTATGATTCTACCGACAGATTCAATGGCAGAGACAGCGTCTTTTACGCAATTTTCGACGTCGGGATTAGGGCGGATATTAAGAGCTTTGATAGCCTTTTCAAAATGCTTGTCAGCACCTTTAAACTCTTGCTCTTTAAGTAAATATCTTACCTCTTTAATACGAGCATCGATAAACCCGGAGCCAACTTTCTCTATTTTGCCATTTGTTAGCTCAAATCCCAGTTGTTCGTCTCTAAACAGAATGTTAACCTGTGTGGAGAAATTATCTTTTACTCTTTTACCTATTAAAGATTCCCACGTTAGCTCACAGATGTCATAAAACTGCCACCATTCACAATTATTAATTAGCCTTTCTATGGCTTGAGTAATTTTCGTTCTTATAGCTCCTTCGTTATAAGGTTCAAACATAAGTCTACTGAACGCGATGTCTATATTTCTATCATATGGTACGCGTAGTTCTACACATAAATGTTTATATAGGTCAACTAAAGCCTCTTCATCTTTGTCTTTGAAAGACTGTTCTACTATATAGTAGAAACCCAACCTGGCTTGCTCGGGAACTTTCTCATACATTAGCCCCTCTGGGGTTGGCCTCAAGCCATAGCGTTGAGAAAATAATTCAGGATTCATTTCTCTTCCCTCACCACTCGTCATTCTACCTCACCCCCTTTGTCCCCCTCTCCTTCAAAGGAGAGGGGGAGGTGGTTGTGGAGAGGGGCTTCGCCCCTCTCAGACTCCCCGTATTAAGTTCTGCCTCACTCGGACTCCCCTTAATCATATTTAGATGTTTCGTCCCTCTCAGGCTCTCTCCACATTCAAACTTGGGAGGATTATCCTATCAGGCTCTCCCCGTATTGTCCCCCTCCCATTGAGGGGGGATTTGGGAGGGAGGCGAAGCCTCCCTTAAACCCTCCTTTTATACCCCGCCCCATTAGTGGGGAAAGTCTCCGCCCCTTTTCCCCACATTTAATTTAGTAATCTCCTCTGCCTTTTCCCTCACCCCCAAGCGGGGTGTCTAAGAGGGGCGCAGCCCCTCTTTCTAAATTCTTCCCCTTCCCCTTACCCAATCCCAAAGGGGAAGGGGACACAGGGGATGGGGTCACCACCAAACAGGGGCGAAGCCCCATAAAAATAATCATCTATCCCCTCTCACCATCTCCAGAAACTTTTCAAAGAGGTAGGCGCTGTCCAGAGGTCCGGGGGAGGCTTCGGAGTGATACTGGATGGAGAAGATAGGTAGCTCTTTGTGGCGCAAGCCTTCCACCGTGCCGTCATTTAAATTGATATGGCTTACCTCCAGACCGTCTTTCAGGCTATCGGGGTCAACGGCATAGCCGTGGTTCTGAGCCGTGATATGGATTCGCCCGTCACTCAGGTCGCGGACGGGGTGGTTGCCGCCGCGATGACCAAACTTCAGCTTGAAGGTCTTGGCACCGAATACCCTGCCCAGAATAAGGTGTCCCATACAGATGCCCATCATCGGCTTTTTACCAACGAGTTGTTTTACCGTATCTACTATGTAATCCAGCACTTCGGGGTTACCCGGACCGGGGGAGAGGATAATGCCGTCGGGCTTCAGGCTCAGGATTTCCTCGGCAGTCATGGTGCAGGGCACAGCAGTTACCCGGCAGCCGTGACCACACATCATGCGTAATATGCTGTATTTCAAGCCGCAATCCAGGACGACTATGTTACATGGCGGTGAGGCTGCCTGGCTCGGTTCTGGTTCCCATGTATAAGGGGCGCTGGTGGTAACCTGCTTGACAAAATCGGTGGAGCCATAGTCGGGTACTTTTAGCAATTGCTCCATAGCCTGCTGGGGAGTTTTATCGCTGGTAATAATGCCCATCATTACCCCGGCCGAGCGGAGTTTGCGGGTGATAGCCCGGGTATCTACGCCACTGATTCCGGGGATGTCATTTTCGGCTAGGTATTCATGGAGGGTACCGGTGCTCAGGTAGTGGTTGGGCTGGTAACACTCCTCCCTGACCGCAAAGCCTCTGACCTGGACATTGTCCGACTCAAAATCCTGCTCATTTATCCCGTAATTGCCGATGAGGGGGTAGGTGGGAACCACAATCTGCCCGGCATAGGAGGGGTCGGTTAGCGTCTCCTGATAGCCGAACATGCTGGTATTGAAAACCACCTCGCCGCAGGCATCAGCCTCAGTCCCAAAGGCATAGCCCTGGTAAACTGAGCCATCTCCTAAGACCAGTATTGCCTTTTTAGTCATATTAGGATTTATCTACCTCACCCCCTTAGGTTTTTATTAGGTAACTCTATCCCCTTTAGCCACTTAATTTGGTGACCCTCCCCCTTTGTCCCCCTCCCTTGTTAAGGGAGGGGGAATTGGTTGTGTGAGAGGGGCGGTGCCCCTCTCTGACTCCCCTTCGAGCTTTCCCGTTAACGGGAAGGGGAAGATTTTCTCTGAAGAGGGACTTCACCCCTCTTAAACTCCCCCTTATATTTTCTTCTTCAAAGGAGAGAGGGAGGTATGAGTTTCGAAGGGGTTTCATCCCTTCAAGCTTCCTCTCGGAAAATGAATTCATTATAGAGGCTTTGCCTCTCCTTTAGTATTTTCCCTTCGCCTCAACTTTAACTGAATTATCCTTATAAACTAGCTTCCCCTGGGCTATGGTTGCCATTACCATCCCTTTAAGCACCGAGCCCGCCCAGGGGGTATTCTTGCCCTTAGAGGCAAAAGTCTTGGTATCTACCACCCATTCCCTCTCGGGGTCAAAGATGGTAATATCAGCTAAGGCACCAATAGCCAGTGTGCCCAGTTTTTCATATTTAATAATCTTTGATGGTTCACAGGTGAGCTTGGCGATGAGGACAGCCAGAGTCAGCTGTCCAGCGTGCACCAGCCCCATCAGGCTGCCCAGGGCGGTCTCAAAGCCGCTGATGCCGAAGGGGGCCAGGGCAAACTCACACCGCTTATCGGCTTCAGTGTGAGGGGCATGGTCGGTAGCAATAATGTCAATTACATTCTCTTTGAGCCCCTGAATTAAGGCTTGGACGTCTCTTCCGGTTCTTAGCGGTGGATTTACCTTGGCGTTGGTATCATAGCCTGTTACCCTCTCCTCGGTGAGGGTCAGGTGGTGGGGGGTAACCTCAGCAGTAACCCGGACGCCTTTCTCTTTAGCACGACGGATAAGGTCAACCGAGCCTTCAGTGGTGACATGGGCAATGTGTAGCCGACCTCCGGTGAGTTGAGCCAGAGCCAGGTCACGGGCAACTATAATATCTTCAGCGGCATTGGGTATGCCACGAAGCCCTAATCTGATTGATGTTATGCCCTCATTCATCACTCCGCCCTCGGTGAGGGCTGTATCCTCGCAGTGGTCAGTAATCGGCAGGTCCAGGTCGCGGCTACAGTCCAGTGCCTGGCGCATAAGGCGTGAATTTAGAGCTGGGTCACCATCATCACTAAAGGCAATCACCCCGGCTGAGGCCAGCTTATCCATCTCAACTAACTCTGCGCCCGCTCTACCTTTGGAGATGCAGCCTATGGGCAGAACGCGAACCACGCCTTCGGTGGCTGCCGTTGATTTGACATAATCTATGGCAGCCTGATTGTCCAGCGGTGGGTTGGTATTAGCCATACAGCAGACCGTGGTAAAGCCGCCTCTGGCTGCGGCTTGAGTGCCGGTGGCAATGGTTTCCTTCTCTTCAAACCCCGGCTGCCTCAGGTGACAGTGAAGGTCAACAAACCCGGGGCAGACTATCAGTCCTTCGGCATTAAGGATGTCATACTCGGGGTGGGGTGGGGTTGTTTCCCCTCTGCCTAGCCATGAGATTTTGCCGTCGCTGATGAGCAAACTACCGATTTCATCGAGCCCCTGGCTGGGGTCGATTATGCGACCACCCTGAATAAGTAGGGGCACCGGCTGGTTATTCATTCTCCCTTCCTGGCGGCATAGCTGCTGGGCTTAAATCCTTGGGCTTGAGCTTCACTTTCCGAGTCAAAGATAATTAGATTCTCTGGTTTTATCTTGCGAGTCAAGTGGCTGGCAGCGCTGTGGTATTTTTTCTCAGCAAGTATTCCTTCATGCCAATCTGAGCTGGCGATATATTGAGGTTTAGCCTCGTGTTCGCAGTAGATGCACCTCAGCGTCAACGGCTCAAGGTCCACTATTTTGAACTCAGGCTTAATATACTTGGTCTCGGTTTCCTGTATTGACACGCAGCTTGGATTAGAGCACCTGATTCCAGAATGGCGTTTATACACGGGATAGGCTATTTTCTGGGCCGGCGGGGCTTCCGGCTTAGAAATATCCGCCTTCTTAGCCCCTAACAAGAGGGCTATCAGAGCCATTCTAATGGGCACTCCCCGGGCTGCCTGCTTGAAGTACATGCTCCTGGAGTCAGCATCTATCTCGCAAGCAAGCTCGTCAAGGCGAGGCAAGGGGTGCATGACTATGGTATGCTTGAACTCCTTGCCTTTAAGGAGGTCAGCGCTTATCACCGGGTAGCTCTCGGTTGACACGACTCCTTGGCTGGTATCCTTTACCCTTTCTTTTTGCAGTCTGGTGACGTAAAGGGCACCCTCACTGATATCAATGTTAATCTCGACATCGGGCATAAGTGCCAGTTGATGCATATCACTTGGCGTTACGTATATCGCATCTACCCTTTGCCCTAGTGGGGGTGGTTTGGTGACGGGGTGTTCGTATAGGGTGCCACCATATTCCTGGGTCAGTTTTCTCAATACATGTGGGGGCATTTCCAGTCCTTGCCCGGGGCAGAAATATATTCTGGACACACCAAACCGAGCCAGCGCATAGATTAGAGAATGAATGGTTCGTCCGTATTTCAAGTCCCCGCACAGGGCAATCCTCAGACCCTTGATGGTTTTCCTTTCCTTCTTCAGGGTGTAAAGGTCGCACAAGGTCTGGGTGGGATGTTCGTGGCTGCCATCGCCAGCGTTTATTACCGGGACGCTGGCGTAGTCGGCAACTACCTTGGCGGCTCCCTCCCACGGGTGCCTGATGACAATAATATCGGCATAGCTTCCCACTACCTTGGCCATATCGGCAATGCTCTCGCCTTTGGCTAGGGAGGTGGCGCCGACATCAACGGCACTGATGACATTGCCCCCCAGTCGGTGCATTGCCACCTCAAATGACAACCGTGTCCTGGTGCTGGGCTCAAAAAAGAGGCTTGCCATAACTTTGCCCTGGCACACACCGGACTGTTTGCTTATTGAGTCCGACATTTCGTCGGTCAGTGAGAACACCGCCTCGATTTCCTCATTGGATAGGTCATCAATGGTCACCAGGCTTCTATTGGCCAGGCTCATATTATCCTCTCTCCCCCATAGCCTATCTTCTTGGATGATTCTTCCCCGAGAGGCCGCTCTGGGGTGGCATCTATAATGGCTACCCTGTCGGCGCCATCGGTTTCCTCCAGTTGAACCTGTATCTCCTCATGCCTGGAGCTGGGCATATTCTTGCCTACATAATCAGCACGAATGGGCATCTCGCGGTGACCTCGGTCGATAAGCACCGCTAATTGAATTGACTTTGGTCGCCCCAAGTCGATAAGGGCATCCATGGCGGCACGGATGCTGCGTCCGGTATACAGGACATCATCAACTAACACTATGGATTTGCCATCAACACTGATTGGAATGTCGGTGCTGTGGACAATAGGTTGCAGATTTAGTGAGGCGAGGTCATCTCTATAGGGTCTGATGTCCAGCGCACCAACAGATACCTTTGACCCCTCAATGTTTTCTATATTGGCGGCTAACCGCTTAGCCAAAGGCACGCCACGAGTATGCACACCAATAAGTATCAGGCGGTCAACGGTTTTATTTCGTTCTACGATTTCGTAGGCAATGCGAGCCAGGGTTCGTCTAATATCCCCCTGGGTCATTATGATTTTTTTGGACATAAAATAACCTCTTACCTTTAGCTGGCAAGAGGTCTTGCTTATAGTTCCCTTACTTCCCCTTGCCAGCCTCTCCGGACTAGCTTAAAGGTTCAATTTTATCCTCTCTTTTTTGATTCTAAATAATTATTATACCACTTTAATCCAGTTAATGCAACATTTTCAAGGTGAGGTTGTTTATCCAGGGTAGTTAAATAATCTTTCACGAAGTTCCCTTTACCAATGAGACATAACGGGTTATAATAGGCCGGTTGTTTAAATTTTCTAAACTGTAGCCGGAGGTGTAGCTTGGTTGCCTTATATGTAACTTCTTTGGAGAAGGCGGCGGGGAAGACTGCGGTTGGTGCTGGTCTGGGTAAATATTTACTGGGTAATGGTAAAAAAGTAGGTTTCTTAAAACCGCTCATCGCGGTTACCGAGAGTCTATCACCAGAAGGTGTTGACAGCGATGCGGTATTTATGAAGCACATCTTGGCTTTGGAGGAGCCAGTAGACGCTCTTTGCCCGGTTATTAGTGATAAGGATAATCTGGTCGGTGGCATTAAGGAAGCCTGTACCAGGGTTTCTCAGGGTAAAGATGTAGTTATTATTGAGGGTATGGGTAAGCCAAGCCCGGCTTATTTCAAGGTAGTAGAAGCCCTGGATGCCAGGGTGATTATTGTGGAAGGCTATTCTGACAGGTTGCCCACGGCGAGGCTTATTGCTGGCGGTGAGGAGTGGGGGGAATATTTACTGGGGGCGGTAGTGAATAAGGTGCCCGGGAGTCAATTAGAACACGTTTCTGGCGAGGTATCTAAGGCAGGGATAAGTATTTTAGGGGTGCTTCCCGAGGATAGAGCCTTATTTACTCTAACCGTGGGTGAACTGGCTGAGCATATTCATGGAGAAATATTGAACTCGGCTGAGAAGTCAGGTGAATTGGTGGAAAACATTATGCTTGGCGCTATGACGGTTGACTCGGGTCCCGAATACTTTGGTCGCAAAGCTGATAAGGCGGTAATAGTCAGGGGTGAACGCCCTGATATGCAACTGGCGGCTTTGGAAACCCCAACTACCTGTCTGGTTATCAGTGGTGAAGAGGCACCAATCCCGTCTGTCCTCTATAACGCCGAAAGTATGAAGGTTCCCATTATTTTAACCAGGGGTGATGTGGCGGCTACGGTGGCGGATATTGAGGACGCCCTGGGCAAGGTGAGATTTAACCAGGAGGGTAAGTTGCCCAGGCTTGGTGAAATTATGGAGCAGTACTTCAACTTTCCGGCGGTGTATAAAGGGCTGGGTCTAACCAAGTAGACAAGCCAATCTATCAGTATTGAGGTTATTTGTCCGCCTTACCTCCGGTTAGCACCTTTATGAACTGGTCGGCGGTTGCCTGCCAAATGAGCCCCTGGTGGCTTTGCACAGCTGGACTAGAATGAGCATGAAGGGAACCTCGGTCAGAACTCCAACCACTGTAGCTAGAGCTGCACCCGAGGTAATACCGAAGAGCGTGATAGCTACGGCTATAGCCACCTCAAAGTGGTTGCTGCCGGCAATAATTGCTGCTGGCGCCGCATCTTCATAGGGTAGACGCATTACCCTGCCGATAATGTAAGTGGCACCAAATACTACCAGTATGTTGACCAATATTCCTAATGATATTATGCCTATGATGGCTGGCAACTCGATAATTACGTAGCCCTGATAGGTGAAAAGCACGATTAGTGTTACCAGCAGGGCAATAATTGAGAGCTTACCTAAAGGGGGCACGAGCCTGGCGTTGAACCAATCCCTACCCTTTCGTTTGATTACCTGACGGCGAGTTAGGTAGCCAGCTACCAGTGGTGTGACGATATATATGGTTACAGATAGGGCTATTGTTTCCCACGGTACCTTTATGCCAGAAATACCCAGTAGAAATACAGCTAGGGGGGAAAACAGTACTACCATGGCCAGCGAGTTTATACCGGTCATAACCAGGGTATGCCCCATGTTGCCTCTTGCCAGATAGCTCCACATCAGAACCATGGCTGTGCATGGCGCTATTCCCAGCAGTATCAGCCCTGCCCGGTAATCCTGTATTTGTTCCGGGGTAAGAAAGCGACCAAAAACCAGACTGAGAAAAAGCCAGGCAAATAGAGCCATAGTAAATGGCTTCACTGCCCAGTTGGCAAATAAGGTTAGAATTATTGGCTTGGGACTACGGGTTGCCTTCTTAATCTCTTCAAAGCTTATCTGCACCATTATGGGGTATATCATGGCAAACAGGCATATGGCAATCGGGATGGAAATATTGGCTACTTCTAATTGGGATAAGGTGTCCGCAATCTGCGGAAATAACCTGCCAAGAGCTGTTCCACCGGCGATACATAAGGCAACCCATAGGGTTAGATACTTCTCCCAGATGCCAAGTCTTCTTTCTTCCATGCTCTTTGATTTAATTCTTTCCATAAAATAATTAATGACGCTTTATATCTCTATCAGCGATTTTGCTCACATCCCGGACCTATCGGTACGGGGTGCTTTAGCTTTTCCTTGTCCTGTGCCAATACCTTGTCACTGAGAGGCGAGTTTCTAAGTAACTCGGTCAGAGACGTGGCGTGGCGGTTCACTGTTTGCCGGTTCACCGAGTAAAAAATCCAGGCTCCGTTTCTCTGTCTTTCCACGAAACCGGCATTCTGGAGGATACGAAGGTTGCGTGAGGTCCGAGACTGGGATATATCTAGGGCTTGCATAATCTCGCAGACACAACATTCCCTCACTAGCAGAATTTTCAGAATCCTGAGTCTCGTCTCATCGGAGAGAGCCTTTAACGCTTTAATCAAGTCTTGCATAGCCTACCTCTGGAAATAAGATTATAAGTGAATATGTGCATATCTACATATATTCTACAATATTTCAAACGGCATGTCAATGCCATCCTATGGGAATCTTTACTATCTCCTTTGAACTCTCGGCGCCAGCTGTTATAATGAATTGTCAATGGATATTCTGGCTGAGCTTAATCCAGCGCAGAGGGAAGCCGTAGAGGCAATCGGCGGCCCGGTGCTGATTCTAGCCGGCCCGGGCAGTGGTAAAACCAGGGTTATTGCCCATCGGGTGGCTTACCTGATTAAGGTTTGTGGTGTTAGCCCTCGCCGAATTATGGCGGTTACCTTCACCAATAAAGCCGCTAGGGAAATGGAGACAAGGCTTCACCGGCTGGTCAGTGGCTCAGTGAGAGATTTAACCCTCGGCACCTTTCATGCCATTTGCGCCCGTATCCTGCGCCGGGAGGGCAAGGCAATAGGCATTGACCCCCGGTTTGTCATCTATGACGAAGACGACCAGCTCAGCCTGCTCAAGCGTGGTATTCAAGAAGCCGGGCTTGACCCTAAACAGTATGCCCCCCGGGCGATACAGTCGGCTATTACCGCCGCTAAGAGTCGCTTGTTAACCCCACAGGACTATCTTGAGAGTAGCCATAGCTATTTTGAAGAGGTAGCGGGGAGAGTCTATGAACGCTACCAGCAGTTACTAACGGCAAGCAGTGCTCTTGACTTTGACGACCTGTTAATGAAAGCGGTGCAGCTATTTAAGCGAAGCTCTGAGATTTTGTCTAAATATCAAGAAAGATACCTTCATCTGCTGGTAGACGAGTTTCAGGACACCAATCTGACTCAGTATGAACTAGTTAAGCAACTGGCGGGAAAGTATCGCAATATTTGTGTGGTTGGCGACCCTGACCAGTCAATCTACTCGTGGCGGTTTGCCGATTTGCGTAATATCCTTAACTTTGAGAAGGATTACCCTGAGGCTAAATTGGTATTGCTGGAGCAGAACTACCGCTCGACCAAGCTGATTCTGGAGACGGCATCCTGCATCATCTCCGCCAATCAGCAGCGCAAACCCAAGGAGTTATGGACAGATAATGAGCCGGGCGAGCTGACTACGGTGGTGGAGACCTATACCGAGCAGGAAGAAGCCCAGTTTGTGGTTAATGAGGTAGAGCGCCTGGTAGGTCGGGGGGAGGTCAATCGTGGCGACTGTGCGGTAATGTATCGCACCAATGCCCAGTCAAGGGCTCTGGAGGAGGCCTTGGTTCGCTATGGGGTGCCCTATAAGCTGGTGGCGGGCACCCGCTTCTATGAGAGGCGGGAGATTAAGGATATTATTGCCTATCTCCGGCTTCTCCAGAATCCTGACGATTCGGTTAGCCTGCTGAGGATAATCAATGTCCCCCAGCGTGGCATCGGTCAGACTAGCTTGAGTCGGCTATCTAGCCGGGCAAGGTCGGCGGGTGTCCCCGAGTACAGGGCGTTACAACTTGTCGCTGAGCCAACGGATGAACCGTCGCCACCCTTCAGCCCTCGTATCAGTCGGGCAATGGCTGGTTTTCTGAACTTGATGGAGGGGCTTATCGCCCGCCGTCGGGAGCTGAATCTGGTTGATTTACTGGATTCGGTTATTGAAAGCTCCGGCTATAAGGAATATATACTGGGCGGACTGGATGGGGAGGAGCGCTGGGAGAATGTCCTTGAGCTGCGCACTGTAGCCGAGCAGTATCGTGACTTGACGCCCGGGGATGGTTTAGCCGCCTTTCTGGAGGGGGTAACCCTGGTATCGGATGTTGACGGGCTTGACGAAAGTGTGGATGCGGTAACCCTGATTACCCTGCATCAGGCTAAGGGTCTGGAATTTCCGGTGGTGTTTATCGTTGGTGTGGAAGATGGCATCCTGCCCCATTTCAGGTCGTTTGACGACCCCGGGCAGATGGAGGAGGAGCGGCGGTTATGTTACGTCGGGGTAACTCGAGCCAAGCACAGGGTGTATCTAATCCGTGCCTTCCGCCGTAGCCTGATGGGAAGCAGCACCGTAAATAGACCTTCCCGCTTCTTAAGCGATATTCCGCCGCATTTGATAACCGGTGGTGCTCTGTGGTCGGGGGAAGATAGTCTGGCGGCTACGGCGATGTACTCCTGGAATAGGGCTTCTGCCCCCAGCCTGGTGGTTCCGGAACTTAAAGCGGGCGACCACGTCCGTCATGCTGAGTTCGGCGACGGGGTGGTGGTGAGCTGTCAGCCGGTGAAGGATGATGAAGAGGTAGTGATTGTCTTTAATGAAACTGGGTTAAAAAAGCTCCTCTTAAGCTATGCCCAACTGGAGAAGGTGGAATAACCCTTGACATTTTACACGAAACCGTGTATAATTAACTAACATGCCAATCAAAGTTTTAGACCCCAAGGTAGTATCCCGGATTGCCGCCGGGGAGGTGGTGGAGCGACCGGCCTCGGTGGTGAAGGAGCTGGTGGAGAACTCGCTGGATGCCGGCTCATCCCAGATTTCTATTGAGGTCAGGGGTGGTGGGGTAGGCTTAATTCGGGTGATGGATAACGGGGTGGGCATTCCCCCGGGAGAGGTAGAGCTTGCCTTCGCCCGGTATGCTACCAGCAAGGTAGGCAGCTTAGAGGACTTGGAGTCGATTAATAGCCTCGGCTTTCGGGGCGAGGCGTTACCCAGTATCGCCACCGTGGCTGAGGTAGATATGGTTACCTGTGCTGCCAGTGAGACGGCAGGCACCTACCTCAGCCTTAAGGACGGCGCGGCGGTTGGTCGGGGAAGCCGGGGGCGCTCCCCGGGGACGACGATTTCGGTGCGGAATCTGTTCCGCAGGCTGCCGGCAAGGTTAAAGTTCCTTAAATCCCCGGCTACGGAAAATAGCCATATTGCCCAGGTGGTAAGTCAGTATGCCCTTGCCTTCCCCCAGGTCAAATTTACCCTGTTTATTGAGGGCAGGATGACGCTAACCACACCCGGTAGTGGTCGGCTAATAGATAGCGTGACTCAGGTTTATGGCTTAGAGATAGCCCAGAACATGTTGGAGATTAAGAATAGGGGGTGGCAGGGTGGGGCAGCAACGGCACCACCCCTGGTAACCGGTATGGTAGGCTCGCCGGCGATAAGCCGTTCCAGTCGGGGTTACCTCAGCCTCTTTGTCAATCGCCGCTGGATAAACAGCCGACTGGTGGCTCGGGCGGTGGAGGAGGCTTATCACGGGCTGTTGATGGTGGGGAAACATCCGGTGGCTATCGTCAATATTTCACTACCTCTTGAGGAGGTGGATATTAATATTCACCCCACCAAAATAGAGGTGAAATTCAGCAATGAGCACATAGTTTTTACCGCTGTCCAGAGGGCAGTCCGGCGGGTTTTAATTGAACTGGCGCCAGTGCCTAAAATTGAGGAGGTAGCTACCACCTATACCTCACCATTACCGCCAGGACAGGTATCGTGGCTCTCAGCCGTAGGTGGTGATAGCCTTACTGGTTCGGCACCGGTGGCGTCTCAGACTCCTGCCGTTTCACTGCCGGCGCTACGGGTATTGGGTCAGCTGTTGAGTAGCTATATCATAGCCGAGGGTCCTGATGGGTTGTATCTTATCGACCAGCATGCCGCCCATGAGCGCATCCTTTTTGAAAAGATAAAATTGCAGAGGTCACGGCACGAGGTAGAGGTTCAAGGGCTGCTTGAGCCAGTAACCTTTGAGGTTAATCCCCAGCAAGAGGAAGTTCTAAAATCACGCTATGAAAACCTAGCCGAGTTCGGTTTCACCATTGAGCCTTTTGGTGATAGAACCTATCTCGTCAGGGCGGTGCCAGTTCTGCTTTATAACCAAGATTGGGTGGGAATGTTGAGAGAATTACTGGATTCCTTATCTGGGGAGGATAAGGATGACTGGGGGGAAAAGGTAACTATATCCATTGCCTGCCACAGTGCGGTAAGGGCTGGGCAGACATTAACTAATGACGAAATGCGCCAACTTATACGACAACTGGAGCAGGTAGCCATTCCCCATGCCTGTCCCCACGGTCGACCAACCATGATTCGTCTCAGCTCGGGGCAGCTGAAAAAGGAGTTTGGTAGAAGCTAATTTATTCGGCAGGACCAACTAGTTGCTCTTGTAAGGGGTAGTCAGCCCCCAGCCCCCATTGGCTTAGTGGCCAGATTGATAACCAGACTTTACCAATTATGTTTTGGCGGGGTACTGTCCAGCCGTTGTGGGAATCATTACTATTATTGCGGTTATCGCCGAGGACAAAGTAGTTGTTGTCCGGAATCTCTCTCTGGGGGAGGGTATAAGCGGGAGGGTCTTTAATATAGGGTTCATCCAGTGGTGAGTCATTAACATATACTGCCCCCGTTTTCACCTCTACCGTGTCGCTGGGCAAGGCAATGATACGCTTGATGTAGTCGGCTTGAGGGCTGCCAACGGGGCGGAACACAATCACGTCACCCCTTTCCGGTTCATGGAAGTGATAAACAGCTTTGTTTATTAATAGTCGTTGTTCCGTCTCAAAGTTAGGCTCCATACTAGAGCCGACTACGATAAAAGTTTGGAATGTGGTTTGTAGCAGAATGAAGATTACGACAGCCAGTATGATGGTCACTACGATCTCACGAAGAAAGGTTCTCATTTATCAAGCTACTTTCTAGGTTTGGTATCAAATTATAACCTATCTGGCTCTATTGTTCCAGTGTGGGCTAAAGTGAAATTGGTTATTAACCCCCTTTAAGACTTTTATTAGGTAACCCTATCCCCTTTAGCCACTTAATTTGGTGACCCTCCCCCTTGTGTCCCCCTCCCTTGTTAAGGGAGGGGGAAATTGGTTATGTGAGAGGGGCTATGCCCCTCTCTGACTCCCCTTCGAGCTTCGCCGTTAGGGGAAGGAGGGGAAGATGTTTTCTCTAGAGGGGCGTAGCCCCTCTAAAACTCCCTTTTTTATTTTCTCCTTCAAAGGAGAGGGAGAACTGGTTATGCAATGGAGGCTTTGCCTCCCCCTCCCTTTGACTCTCCTTCCTAAGGAGCGGGGGAAGGAGTAAAAAAGAGGGGTGTTAGCCCCGCTTAGATTTCCCGTATATGTCTCAAAGGAGAGGGGGAGAGATTTTAGAGAGGGGCGTTAGCCCCCCTTTGACTCTCCTTAAAAGGAGAGGGGGAAGAGTTTTTAGCAAAGGGGATTAAAAGGGGCGAAGCCCCTTTAAGAAGTTCTCTTCCCTTTCCCCTTCATAAGGGGAGAGGGATAAAGGGTGAGGGGTTGTTAAACAATCTTTTATTAAGGGAAGGGGGTTAGGGGGATAGGTTGCTAGACAATCACTGAAGTTGCACTTTTTTGGAAGGAGGTGCTAGAATGGCAACGGTATGGACTATATGGAGCAGGCGCTTTCCTTAGCTAAATTAGCCCTAGGGCAGGTTAGCCCTAATCCGGCGGTTGGGGCGGTAGTGGTTAAGGATGAGGTAGTGGTGGGACAGGGCTATACCCAACCACCAGGCTCGTGGCATGCTGAGGTATTAGCCCTGAAGCAGGCGGGTGAAAAAGCCGGTGGGGGCGTGATGTATGTTACTTTGGAACCGTGCTGTCACTATGGTCGCACTCCGCCATGTAGTCAAGCCATCATTGCTGCCGGCATCGCTGAGGTTCATTTGGCTATGCTTGACCCAAACCCCCTGGTTTCCGGGCGAGGGAAAGACGAACTGGAGAGGGAAGGCGTTAAGGTATATGTGGGCGAGCATGAGGCGGAAGCCAGAGAGATTAACGAGGCCTATGCTAAGTTCATTACTACCGGTATGCCCCTGGTTACGGTAAAGTTTGCCGTATCTCTGGATGGGAAGATTGCCACCAAGAGCGGTGATTCTAAGTGGATTAGCGGTGAGGAGGCAAGGAAGTATGTTCATAACCTGCGTTGTATCTCTGACGCGATTATGGCGGGAGTGAATACGGTTCTTATTGATAACCCCCGCCTTACATTTAGGTGTAGCGGTAAAGGGGGAACCGCCAAAAAGCAACCCCTCCGGGTAATTGTGGATGGTAAAGGTCGCACGCCATTGACGGCTAGGGTGTTTAGTGAGCCAGGTAAGGCGATGGTGGCACTGGGCAGGCTGGCAACTCCGGAGGAGAGAGCAGCTTTTGCTCAGGTTGGCGCTGAGCTATTAGAATTGCCCTCAGCCGGCGGGCTGGTTGATTTGGAAAGGTTGCTAAAGGCATTAGGTGAGCGGGGGATTACCAGTGTGTTGGTGGAGGGGGGTGGGATTCTCCTTGGTTCCCTGTTTGACCTTGGGTTGGTAGATAAGGCTATCGTTTTTATTGCCCCTATCATCATTGGCGGCAGAGAAGCCAAAACGGCGGTTGGTGGTAACGGGGTTAATAAAGTGGTAGACTCATTTAGATTAGAGCGTATTGGACTTGAGAGGCTTGGCGAAGACTTGATGGTCAGCGGATATGTTAAGGGGTGAGAGTGTTTACCGGGATTATAGCAGAGGTGGGTAGAGTTACTCGGGCACCAGCCGGCAAGCTGGTTGTTACCGTTAGCCGAGTCCTCAAGGGAATGGAGTTGGGCGGAAGTATTGCCGTTAATGGGGCGTGCCTGACGATAACTAATTTTAATACTAATTCGTTTTCTGTTGATATAATGCCTGAAACATCAGAGCGGACTAACCTTGGTCTATTAAGGGCGGGGGATGGGGTTAATCTGGAACGACC